>NZ_CFKYFN010000115.1:0-36494 GCF_985060555.1 Odoribacter sp.
CACAGAAAAAGGGCAATAATAATGGCATATAAAGTGATTATACTCTATCAACTTTATATGCCATCTTACTTTTTAGGGACATTTACTGAATATCCCTATGTAGAGAAAGAGGGCGGGAGTATGGCCTGACGGGAAATGCCTGGTGATTGGTTGCCCGAACGATTTGTTTGAGAAAAAGTGGGATGGAAGAACCGTCCCGGAATCCCTGTTATTCTTCCCGGGATAGGATATAAGCCCGCCATTTTTGTATCAGTTGCTGCATATCGTCCGGGATTTCCGAGTCGAACGACAGGCGTTCACCTGTGGTGGGATGTTCGAATCCCAGGGTTTTCGCATGCAGTGCCTGTCGGGGACAAATTTCGAAGCAGTTGTTGACAAACTGTTTGTACCTGGCAAAGGTGGTACCTTTCAGAATTTCATTTCCCCCGTATTCTTTATCGTTGAAAAGCGGGTGTTTGATATATTTGAAATGAGCACGGATCTGATGGGTTCGGCCGGTTTCCAAAATACATTCAACTACGTTCACATAGCCCAGGCGTTCCAATACCCGGTAATGCGTTACGGCGTGTTTGCCATGACTGCCGTCCGGAAAACAGGCCATGACTTTGCGGTTGGTCAGGTTGCGCCCGATATGTCCGGTGATCGTTCCGGTTTCGTCTTCCAGGTTACCCCAACAAACGGCTACATACTTCCGGTCGGAAGTCTTGTTGAAAAATTGTAATCCCAGATGGGTTTTGGCCTTTTCGGTTTTGGCGATGACCAATAATCCCGACGTGTCCTTATCGATCCGGTGGACTAATCCGGGACGCGGATCGCTATTGTCTTTAAAAAGCGGATTACCTTTCAGGTGCCAGGCCAGAGCGTTCACCAAAGTGCCCGTATAATGCCCGTAGGAGGGATGTACTACCATCCCGGCGGGTTTATTGACTACTATCAGGTCGTCGTCTTCGTAAACGATGTTCAGGGGGATATTTTCCGGTATGATCTCGATTTCCCGACGGGGATAGGCCATGACGACCGATACGATATCTTTGGGTTTTACCTTATAACTCGATTTGACAGCCTTCCCGTTTACCAGAATATTTCCGGCATCGGCAGCTTCCTGAATTTTTGTGCGGGAAGCATTCGGCAGACGTGACATCAGAAATTTATCCACCCGGAGCAGATTCTGGCCATTATCCGCTTCGATCCGGTGGTGTTCGTACATTTCGGATGCTTGTCCTTCCTCTTCTTCTTCCAATAATTCTTCCTCTTCTTCAAATTCGGGCATAGGATGCTGTTTTAGTTCACGTTTTTATTCGGTAACCATCAAGGAGTCGAGTGCTGCAATTTTATCTTTTTCCAGGGTGATATGCAGGTTGACATAAGTACCTCCTTCGACTGTCGTCTCGCCCAAAGGATCCTGTTCGTAGATGACAGCCGAGTAGGCATCGTTTTTACTCTTTATACTGGCATCCGGGAGTACTTCGCCGAGATTCAGGTAAGATTTACGAAGGATATCCAGGGCTTCCTGCAGATTTTTCCCGGTCAGTTGCGGGAGAACGACTGTATTCCTTCCATTTCCGCTTCCTAACACGATATCGATAACGGCTCCTTTGGTCAATAAGCTCCCTGGAACGATATTTTCTCCGTCATGTTTAAGATCCAATACCAGATTATGAAATTCAGACGGGGCATATTCGATATGACCGATTTTGAATCCCCGGCTGGTCAGGGTTTGCAGTGTCTGCCGGTAAGCAGCATTCTGCAGGTTCGGGAAAACCACTTTTTCAGGGTTATGGGCATTGATGATCAGATGGATCAGACGGTTTTCTTTAACGTGTGCTCCGGCTACCGGTGATTGTTCGAGCACGACTCCCGGTTTGGCCGCATCGTCATACAGGGAGTCGGTCACCACAACAGTTAAATGAGCATGCCGGGCTACCGCGTGTGCTTCCTCCACTGTCAAATCGTTAAAGGCAGGAACCGGAATAAATTGTCCGTGTTGGGTATAACTCTCCAGATGGGATAGAACAAAATAACCTATCACACAAACGAGAAGAATGGCTGCTAACAGATTCAGCAGGTAAAAGGTGAGTCTTGCCGGAAATTTTTTCATCGGTTACAATTTGGTTTATGGCCTTTGTTGTGAAAGCCTGGGTTCATCAACTTGCAAAAATAGCGCAGATTTTTAAATTATCTACTATTTTTTCTAAATTTGCTGCTTATTAATAGGAATAGCTATGCTAAAATTATTATTTCTGTTTTTGCTTTTATGGTCTTGCGGTCAGGTAATCGGGCAAGGGACTGCGGTAACAAAGTCCAACGATATCGTTGTGATTCGGGGAAAGAGTTATTATTTGCATACCGTGCAACCCGGTCAGACTTTGTATTCGATATGTAAGGCATACGGAGCGAACATCGACGAGGTAAAGAGTTTAAATGATAAGAAAGATAATGCGTTGAGTTTATACGAGGTATTGAAAGTGCCTTATACCGATCCTTTTGTGCAACAGGACGACAAATTTTATTATCACAAAGTGGTTAAAGGAGAGACTTTCTATTCCATCGCCCGGCTTTATAAGATAAAACCGAAACGTTTATTGAAATTCAATGAAGGATATGCCCAGAATCAACCCCTGGCGGTAGGAGCTGTGGTGAAGTTGCCTTTGGCTGAAATCGATCTTTCTGTATTGGGTGAAGAAGAAATCGAAGCTTCGGTGGGAAAAAAGCAGGAGATTCGCCCTGAGCGTCCGGTTCGAAACGAGAGCGTGAAAAAAGTGGAAGAAGCGTCCGTGACCGATATCCTGCAAAATGCCCTGATGCAAAAAAACGAAAAAACGGAACAAGAACCGGAAAAAGAGACTACGACTGTTATCGGGGCTACCGATAAAATGGAGATTCCGGATTATATCTCCGAAGTAGTGATGCCTGTCGATCCTTTTGTGAAGGTGGCTTTACTGCTCCCTTTTTCTGCAAAAGATTATCCTGTATTTGTCGATACGCTGGTGGAAAAAATGCCGGTACAGATTTCTGCCCGCTCCGAGCAATTTATTTCTTTTTATGAAGGGGTATTGCTGGCGGTGGACAGCTTGAAAAATCAAGGATACAAAGTTAACCTGAAGGTTTTCGATACCGAACGGAGTGCAGAGAAAATGTATACTATGGTCGATGAAATCGACCGGTTTCATCCCGATCTGATCATCGGTCCGGTATATGGCTCGGTGTATAAGGCCTTAATGGATGATTTAACGAATAAAAATATCCCGGTCATTTATCCCTTATCTTCCCGAAGTGAAGAATTTGGCGTGTATCCTGATTTTATCCAGGTCAACCCTTCTATGAAAGCACTGACTGTTGCGATGAGTGATTGGTTGCGCGAAGAAGCGGAAGAAGCGAATCTGGTTTGTCTGAATCTGACAGGGAACGAGGTCAGTCATTCGGACCTGGAAGATATTCGCTTGTTTAAGGAGTATATGCATCGGATCGGCAGTATGAATTTTTATGATTGGAATACTTCGGCAGTTCCGTTGGATGGATTGCGTTTGCAATTGTTGCCCGACCGGGAAAATATAATCATTCTGCCTACTACGAAAGAAGCTGAAGTCAGTAAGATATTACCGGTATTATCGGCTTTAACGGATGGTTATCGGATTACCGTCGTCGGCTTCCCGGAATGGCAGGCCTTTACTTCGGTAGATCATGAGACTTATTTCAAACTGAATACGAAGATCTTTACCTATAGTTATGTGGACAATACCACGGAGCCTGCCAAACGGTTTGCCTTAAAATACCGGAAATATTTTTATACCGAACCGAATAATCTGGCCTATAAGGCTTTCGATATGAGTCTTTATTTTATTGAATTGGCGGCAAAATACCGGGACCGGACACTGGATGCACTTGAATTTTATCCGCGTAACGGTGATTTTTCGCGTTTTTATTTTCAAAAGATGGAAGGTCAAGCCGGTAAAGAAAATCAGGGTTTTTATATCGTCAATTTTGGATCCGACTACCGATTGAAAATAGAGTCCCTATAAGCGTAACTTGTCAGCATGATCTGCGATATAAATAAGCAGACCTAAAGCATAAAGTTATGGCAAAATTCGAAGACATCATTCAGGGAAATACCCTTGTGTTCGTAGATTTTTTCGCTACCTGGTGCGGACCTTGTAAAATGATGCATCCCGTATTGGAAGACCTGAAAAAGCAGTTGGTAAATTCCTATCAGGTACAGGCGGTACCGACATTGATGTTATTCAAAGCAGGTAAAATGGTTTGGCGGCAGAGTGGGGCGATGCAAGCAACACAAATTCGTCAAGTGATTGGAAAATACCTTTGATTATCAGTGTTTTATATTTAATCTATTCGCGATCATCCAAATCGCGAATGTATAAAATTATTTGAATATCCGGTTTTCGGAATGTCAGAAATATCTTTCGTCGGATGAATTTTTTTTGAGGAAAAATAGTTACACCCGATGAAATATCTCTGTATGTTTGTGGCGTTTAAAATTAAAACAAACAAATCTGAAAAAGGAGAGATTCGAAAGAATCTGACAACTATGAAAACAGGTAAAACCGAGTTGCCCCGATCGACGAGTGGGGCAGATGAGTTCTTTATTTTACAGGGAAAAAAACAGGGAGTGCGGATCGAGGGAGAAGGGTATGTCATCCGGGAATTCAGTTACTCCGATTGTGAATCCTTGGCAGAAAATGCCGATAACAACAAAATCTGGAATAACTTAATGGATAATTTTCCGCATCCCTATACCAAGCAGGATGCATTCGATTACATCAGTATGGTAAAAGCCATGCCGGGTAAACCGATGCGTTTTGCTATCGAGGTTGAAGGAAAAGCGGTAGGAAGTATCGGATTCGGATCCGAAGGAGATGTAGAAAGAGTGACTGCCGAGGTGGGATATTGGATCGGGGAAAAATATTGGGGGCATGGCATTATGAGTAAAGTGTTGGAGGATATCACCGAATATGCTTTTCAAAATTTTCATTACGAAAAATTGTACACGATTGTATTCAGTACGAATCCCGCTTCTATGCATGTATCGCAAAAAGCGGGGTATCGACAGGAAGCTGTTTTGCATCATGCTGCAGTCAAGAATGGTCATTTGGTCGATTTTTATTATTTCTGTAAGATGCGTGAGCACGGGTAAGTTTTATATCCCTTTTTTATCCCTGACTTGATTAGAAGCCAGCTGACAGGCAATATATTCTCCGATATAAACAGCAGGAACAAACGAAGTAAAAGTTTCTCCGGTAAGACCGGTGTAAGGTATACCCTGTTCTGTAATGAAAAGCCGATAAGGTAACTCCCGGCGGTTACCGATCTGATAAAAATTGTGAAAACAAAATACAGGAAAATCGAAACTTTTCAGGAAGCAGGGAAGTATATTCTTAAAATAAAAAGAGTATTTATGGAGAATTTATGGGCTTTGATCAAAGGAAATTTGCCGGTTTTTGTGATGTTTTATGCGAGTTGGTGTCCGCATTGCCGTAAAATGTTACCTATCGTCCGGAAGCTGGAGAATAACAAGCATTTGAATTTGCAATGCTTCGATATCGATGATCCGGCTAACCGGCGGTTGGTAGATTATTATCAGGTGCAGGCTGTCCCCTTGATGATGATATACAAAGCCGGAGAACAACTTTGGAGATGGAATGGCGAGATCGAAGAGGAAGAGCTGATGCAGACTCTGAAGAGATTATTGAAATAGGCTTATTTTACTCTTCCTCCCTGTTTCCATGTTTTTCGGTAATAATCTTCTTTCAGGTTACTGATGATGACTCCCCTGGAAGTAGAAGCATGGATAAAATAGCCGTTTTTAAGGAATAGGCCGACATGGTTTATTCCTTTTCTTTTTTTCCGGGAAGTATTGAAAAATACGAGATCACCACTACTTAAATCGCTTTTCATGATTTTACGGCAGTTGCGGGTGGCTATACCACTACTGGAACGTTCGAGGGATCGATGATAGACTTGTTTGTAAATCTGATTCACCAACCCGGAGCAGTCGACTCCTTTCCGGGTGCTACTTCCATAGCGGTAAGGGGTTCCCAGCCATCGGGCCGCTTCCGAAAAAAGACGCAGATCGTCTTTACGATTGACTTTAAAACCCAGTTGGTGGGATAGTTGGCTCGTCTGAGTCGCCGTTTGGCCGAGTCGTTTCGTGCTGTTACAGGAAGACAGGAACAGGCTGCAAAAGAAACAACATCCGATCAGAATATATCTCATCATGCCCGGACTATCTTATGAATTTTTTTGAATCATATATTCGTTGATACCTAAATTTTTATAGGTTTTCATTAATTCTTCGTCATTGTCTGTGATAACAAGAAGTTTATCACCGATATCTAAACCGGTACCTCCTCTTGGGATAAAAAAGTTATTTCCCCGTTTAACCATAACTACCAGTGTATTGTCCGGTAGACTCAGGTCCATCAGACGGTTTCCGTTGACCAGCAGGTTGTCCGCAACTTCGATTTCTGACATGGCCGATTTGATTTCTTCCGGTAGTTCCATGCCGAAATCATTACCTTGTTTGGGTTCTTTTTCCGATAAGTTCAACAAGTTAGCCATAGAGCTGACTGTGGTTCCCTGGATCAACAGAGATACGATCGTAATGAAAAATACGACATTGAAAATCAGGGAAGCATAGGGAATCTGGGCGATCAGCGGATAGGTGGCGAAAATGATCGGAACGGCGCCCCGGAGACCGACCCAGGAAACATATACTTTGGCTTTGGTACTCATTTGCCTGAAAGGAGCCAGGCATAAAAAGACACTGATGGGACGTGCCAGAATGATCATGAAAAAACCCACCAATAAACCCAGTCCTGCAATGGGCAGCAAGTCACGTGGATTGACCAGTAAGCCTAAGGTAAGGAACATGACGATCTGGAAAAGCCAGGTGAATCCATCGAAGAAGGTGGTGACGCTTTTCTTGTGCTGAATCTTGTGATTGCCTACGACCAACCCCGCGATGTATACGGCCAGGTAGCCATTTCCCTTCACCAGCTCGGTGATAGAGAAGATAAAGAATACACAGGCTAACAGTAGAATGGGATAGAGAGATTGGTTGCCGATATTCAACCGGTTCATCAGCCATACGGCCATTTTTCCCAGTAAGAAACCGGCTACGGCTCCGACACTCATCTGAACGATAAACATCAGGAAGGAATACCATAGGTTTGTTTCACCTGCAGGAGTTTGTATAATTTGGATGAGCAATAACGTCAGCATATAAGCCATGGGATCGTTACTTCCGCTTTCGAGTTCGAGCATAGGACGGAGTTGTTCTTTCAATCCTTGTTTTTTACTTCGCAGGATGGAAAATACCGACGCCGAGTCGGTAGATGACATCACTGCTGCCATTAGCAAAGATTCAGTCAGCGTGAGAGCAGAAAAATCGGATACGAGACCGGTAATCCAATAAATAAAGAAACCGGTAATGGCTGTTGTCAGTGCCACCCCGAGGGTGGCGAGTATGACTCCTTGGCCCAGTACAGGTTTGATTTCTGTGTATTTGGTATCCATACCACCCGAAAACAAGATGATACTCAGAGCAATCATACCGATGAACTGCGCTCCATGAGGATTATTGAATTGTATTCCCAAGCCGTCGCTACCGAATAACATACCTACACCGAGGAATAATAACAGAACGGGAACTCCGAAACGAAAACCGGCCTTACCGGCGATAATACTGAAAAAAAGGAGAACAGCTCCTATCAATAGGATATTGCCTGTGTCGATGATCATAGGATAGTAGAAATGAAAAATTTAATAACTCATACAAAAATACAAATAATATGCCAATGTATGTGTTTCTATTTTAAATTCATATACCGAAAAAGTTGTTAAAGTTTTGAATTGAATACTAATTGTTCCGGGGGTATGATTTTTTTTAAATTCCGATCTTTTGTCTTGGTATTTCTGTATTTTTAATTATTTTTGATAAATCAAAATGATTGTGAATTTGAAGATTCGAAGCATTACCTGTAGGATAGGAAGGGGGATTTTAGGTTTCCGGAGTTTTGAATCAGTAATTAATATTCTAAAAGTATGGATCAAATAAAATTAGAAGAATTGGCCGTAGCTTATCCGGATCAGGAAGATCTGGTCCAGGTTTATAAAGAGTGGGGGGATTCTGCGTATTTGCAGGAACTTTTTAAAGTTTTAGACAGTTACGAGCCGGATTGGAATAAAGAAAAGGAATTGGGAAGTTGGGCGGCAGAGTTTTTGCTGGATATCCTGGAAGAAGAAGAGTGGGAGGAGATGACTCCGGAAGAAAGGACAGACCGTTTTAATGAATTATTGGACGAAAGATATGAGGATTTTCGTAGTAGTCATCAGTTTGCCCGGATCAATAATATTAACCTCTACCTTCAGGAAGGGGAAGACCTGGATGCTGTTTTGGCCGAGGGGGACGAAAAGGTTATGTTTCCCAAATTGGGCTTGTAAGGCTTGGGACGAATGGATATAAAAAAAGTCCATGAAAAAATTTTCATGGACTTTATAATGATTAAGCTTCGATTTCGATCATCGGAGCATCGGCAGCTACAGTAGTACCTTCTTTTACCAACAAACGTTTTACAGTACCTGCATAGTCGGTTGCGATGCTGTTTTCCATTTTCATGGCTTCGAGTATGACTACAGTCTGACCTTTGGTTACCGTATTGCCTGGTTTTACGGTGAAACGTAAAATACTACCCGGCATCGGTGCTTTTACCGTCTTACCGGTGATCGGTTCGTTTTTCTTCTCTTCAGCAACCACTTTTTCTGCCTGGGGTGCGTCAGCTTTATGCTGTGCTTCATAAGCAGCCACTTTCTGTTTAGTCAGGAAGTTTTTAGCTACCTGCGGGAAGAGTTCGAGCAACAATACTTCTTTCTCATTGGCAGCCAGTTTCACACCGCCTGCTTCCGGTAATTCGGGGTTTGGCTGCATTTGGTATTTGCTGGTATCGTAAGGGATTTCCTCGCGGGTACCTGCTATTTTCAGACGGAATTCGGGATCTACAGGGACCGGAGTTTTTCCATATTCCCCTTTCACCAGGTTCACAAATTGATTGGAAACATTACTGTACATCGGTTTCCCGGCTTTAATATCCAGAGCACAGTTAACCGCTTGTGCACCGACGATCTGGCTGGTAGGAGTTACCAAAGGAGGCAATCCGGCTGCTAAACGTACGGTCGGAATCAATTCCATAGCTTTTTCCAGAATATCCATAGAATTCAATTGTTTCAGCTGAGCGACCATATTACTGTACATACCACCGGGAACTTCGGCTTTCTTTACCAATTCATTGGGTTTCGGGAAATTGAAATAAGCCTCGATAGCATGACAAGCATTCAATAAAGCTTCTTCGTTGTTTGCTTTGGCAGCTTCGATCGCTTTATCGAATTCTTTGTCGATTTCAGCTGGTAACTGGTCTGTCAACGGGTTGAACGGATTCGGGAATTGCTTGCTGGCATCTACCGCTTCCAGTTCTTTACGGATGCCGTAAAGCTCTTTGTTGATTTTAGCAACGGCTTCCATGTTGACGTCCAGTTCGACACCTAATTTCTTACAGAATATATAAACCAGTTCGATAGCAGGGGCTCCGGTTCCGCCGGCAAAGTTCCAGATATTGGTATCGACGATATCTACGCCTTTGATGATAGCCATCAGGACGGCACCCAATCCATAACCCGGGGTACAGTGAGTATGGAAATCTACCGGAATAGACAGATTCTGTTTGAATAACGGAATTAATTCTGCAATCCGTGAAGGTTGGATCAAACCACTCATATCTTTGATGGTCACCATGTCGGCTCCCAGGGCAGCCATTTGTTTTGCTTTGTCCAGGAAATAGGCGTTGGTAAATACAGGTTCCGGATTCTTTTTACCTTTCAATTTGTCGAGTAAGCCCAGTTTCGGATATTTCGGGTCGATGGTGTAACATACTGCACAGTCGGCAATTCCACCGTATTTCTTCACATATTTAATGGTCGATTTGACGTTGTTCACATCGTTCAATGCATCGAAAATACGCATGATTCCTAAGCCCGATTCGATCGAATTGCGGCAGAAACCTTCGATAATTTCGTCTGTGTAAGGAGCATATCCGAATAGGTTACGACCTCTGGATAATGCTGTTAATTTGGATACATTACCCACTACGGCTTTGATTTTTTCCAATCTGTCCCATGGATTTTCATTCAGGTAACGCATTACTGAATCAGGAACAGCTCCTCCCCAAACTTCCATTGCATAGAAGTTTGCATCTTTATAAAACGGTAATACCCTGTCGATCTGCTGCTGAGTCATACGGGTTGCAAAAGAAGATTGCTGGCCGTCTCTCAAAGTAAGATCTCTGATTAATAATTTTTGTGCCATAACTTGAGTGTTTGTATTTTGTTATTTTGATTTGTACAAACATATTAAATTTAAACGACAACTTCTAATAAAGTGGCAAGAAAATATAGAAAAAATTCATTAATTGTTTGTGAGAATTTGTTTCTGCTTCTAAATTGTAAGTGAATGGCAATATTTTTGACTTTTTCTTTTATTTATAACGTTTGTTTCGCTATGTTTGCCGAATTGATTTATTCGACTATGGAAAAAATTGCTGTATTTCCCGGATCCTTTGATCCTTTTACGGTCGGGCATGAAGAGATCGTAAGAAGGGGCTTGAAATTGTTCGATAAGATTATTATTGCTGTCGGTGTCAATCCCGTTAAGAAGGAATTTCTCGATACGGATTGTCGTATTCGTTTGATTAGAAAGGCTTTTGAAGATACCGATCGGGTGACGGTAGAACCTTATTTCGGTTTGACCGTAGATTTTTGCAGGCAGGTGAATGCCCACATCATTATCCGGGGCCTGAGGACGGCGGCCGATTTTGAATACGAACGTGCTGTCGGACAAGCTAACCGGGCCATGGATGGACGTATCGAGACGGTCTTTGTGCTGACCTCGACCGAGCATACATTTGTAAGTTCGACGATTGTCCGTAATATTTATTTGAACGGCGGGGATGTCACCCGTTTCTTACCGGAACGTTTGACAACCGAGGATTTGAGGGAATGTGAAAAGGGAGGTTAAAGAAAAGTTCGGCGGAATATGAAGAGCAGAAAATGGAAAAAAATCAGTGCCCTGCTGTTTCTGGGGATTGCCCTGCTGTTTCTGCTGATGCCGACTTATATGCAGGAGGCTTTGATTCACTGGTTCCCGGATATTTCGGATACCTATATTTTTCCGTCGGATACGGTGGGAAAAGCTGATTCCTGCTGGGAATGGCCGGTGGCCAGGGACGCCAATCGATACCGGATGACCGACGACGAAGAGGCGTATCTCGAAAAATACGGAACGGTGGCTTATCTCGTCATTCAGGACGATAGTATCCGGTATGAGGAATACCGGGAAGATTGGACACCGCAAAAGCTTTCCAATATATTTTCCGCTACCAAAAGTATTGTCGGCCTGCTGGTCGGCATAGCTTATGACGAAGGATTTATCGAAAGTCTGGATGATAAAGTCAGCAAATATTTGCCTGAATTCGGGGAGGGGGATAAAATTACGATCCGCAATCTTTTGACGATGAGTTCGGGATTGGACTGGGATGAAGCCTATACCGCCCTGATTTCGAAAACCACTCAGGCTTACTATGGTGATCGGATCCGGGATTTGATTATGGATTTGAAAGTAGTCGAAGAACCTGGAAAAAAGTATTCCTATAAAAGCGGTGATACTCAATTACTTTCATTTGTGCTCGAAGCAGCTTTAGATAAGGTGCATAAAGAGAAGGAATATGAGTGGGGGATCTTTAAGACAGAAGTGAAAGTCCATAGCCCGGTGAGTATCAGTGAATATGCTGAAAGAAAATTATGGAAACCCCTGGGAGCCTGCAACGACGCTTTGTGGAACCTGGACCGGGAAGACGGGGATGAGAAGACATATTGTTGTTTCAATACGACGGCCCGGGATTTGGCGCGGCTCGGACGTTTGATTCTGAATAAAGGAAATTGGAACGGCCGGCAGCTGATCTCCGAAACTTATCTGAATGAAGCGATAACCCCAGCCGGATATCTGGAAAATGAATTCGGAGACGGATCATTGGATTATTATGGTTTTCAAATCTGGATTATGCATTACAAAGAGATGCGGTTTCCTGCGTTTCGGGGGCTAGGAGGACAGTATATGTTTGTCATTCCTCAGAAAAAGGCTATCGTGATTCGTTTGGGGCATAAACGCAGTGACGAATATATCCGGGAGAAAACGATCGATATGGATGCTTATCTCGATATTGCTTTTAAGATCCTGGAGTGAGAGGAAAACAAAAAAGCTGCCCTCAAGGCAGCTTTTAATGGGTTATATCTTTCTATTACCAGGCGAACATCGGACGAGGATTCATCATCGCATTGACTTCTTTCTTCACTTCTGCAATGACGTTTTCATCGTCGATATTCGACAGGATCCGGTCGATCATGTCGACGATCACTTTCATATCCTCTTCTTTCAGTCCCCGGGTTGTGATAGCCGGAGTTCCGACACGGATACCGGAAGTCTGGAATGGAGAACGGCTGTCGAAAGGCACCATGTTTTTGTTGATCGTAATGTCGGCTTTTACCAGGGTGTTTTCAGCTTTTTTACCGGTCAGTTCCGGGAATTTGGTCCGCAGGTCGATCAGCATGCAATGGTTGTCTGTTCCGCCTGAAACCACTTTATATCCTTTATCCATGAAAGCTTGTGCCATAACTTTTGCGTTTTTCTGCACTTGCTTTGCATATTCGGTATAAGAATCGGACAACGCTTCTTCGAAAGCGACCGCTTTAGCTGCGATGACATGTTCCAGCGGTCCGCCCTGCTGTCCCGGGAATACTGAAAAATTGATGACTTGTGACATCATCTTGATTTCTCCTTTCGGTGTTTTCAATCCCCAGGGATTCGGGAAATCTTTGGGAAGTAAAATCATACCTCCACGCGGTCCGCGTAAGGTCTTGTGCGTGGTGGTCGTTACAATGTGGCAATATTCGAACGGATTGTTCAGCAAGCCTTTGGCGATTAAACCGGCCGGATGAGCCATATCATACATCAATATAGCACCTACTTTATCGGCGATTTCACGCATCCGTTTATAATCCCAGTCACGGGAATAAGCAGAAGCTCCCGAAACGATCATTTTCGGTTTATGTTCGAGTGCCAGGCGTTCCATTTCATCATAGTCTACCAGACCGGTATCTTCTTTTACATGATAAGCGATCGGTTTATAGTTGATTCCTGAAAGGTTGACAGGTGATCCGTGAGACAGGTGACCTCCGTGAGCCAAATCCAGTCCCAGGTAAGTATCGCCCGGTTTCATACAAGCAAAAAATACGGCAGCATTGGCTTGTGCTCCGGAATGAGGCTGCACATTTGCATATTCGGCACCGAATAATTTACATGCCCGGTCGATCGCCAATTGTTCGGTCTGGTCGACGATCTGGCAACCACCATAATAACGGGCTCCGGGATAACCTTCTGCATATTTATTAGTCAGGCACGAACCCATGGCTTCCATGACTTCATCACTCACAAAATTTTCAGAAGCAATCAGTTCGATTCCTTCTTTTTGACGCTGGCACTCCTTTTTAATCAGGTCAAATATAACGGTATCTCTTTCCATAGTTAAGTAGTTAAAAATATTTTTGTCAAAATTAAACTAAATCCTTTTCCAAAGCAAAGCATTTTAAACTTTTATTTGTTGAAAAGTTTTGAATTGAAAGTGATGTAATCGGTTAGATATTTTTTGAATTTTGTATCTTTGTACCAATAGAATATGAACAAACAGAATTGAAAAACATGGAAAATCCTTTTGAAGAACAGCAGAATAAGCTTCAGCGCCCGACTTTTTTATTGGTATTGTGTATTCTTACTTTTATCGGTAGTGGTTGGGGAACTTTATCCAATTTATTTTCCGTATTTACGGCCGGATTGACCGATTCATCGATGCAGATGGAACATTATTCTTCCATGCTGAACGGTATGGATCAGGGGGCCGGATCTGCCATGCTTTCCGATATTCTGAATTCGACTATGGCGAGTTTACAGGCCACTTTTGTACATGCCAGGGAGATTGCCGTCGTAAGCCTGGTGTTGAGTGTGATTAGTTTGCTGGGAGCTATTCTGATGTTTCAATTGCGCCGTATCGGTTTTTATTTCTATACGGCGGCTCAAATCCTGATGTTGTTTGTGCTGCCTTATTTTGCCGGTTTTAATTTTATGGTACTTGCCGGTATGTTGTTTTCTGCTATTTTTGCTGTTATCTTTATCGTGATGTATGCCTTGAATTTAAAATATATGCGTTGAACTGGGAAGTATGAAAATAGACGCGTCTGTCATACAAAGATTATCGCAAGGAGATAGGGAGGCCTATACGGCTGTTTTTCGGGAATACTATGCTCCGTTGGTGGTCTATAGCAGTCGTATTGTCAAGGAACGGGAGATCGCGGAAGATATTGTTCAGGAGTTCTTCTGTTATCTGTGGAAACAACGCCGGCAATTGGCAGAAATGCATTCGTTTACAACTTATTTATACCGTTCAATACACAATCGTCTGTTGAATTACTTGCGCGACCGGCGCGGGATTCCGATAGAGGATCAGGATATGCTGAAAGAAGATGATTTTGTCGGTCGGATGATGGAGGAGGAAGTATATCGCGAACTTTATGACGCCGTCCGCCGTTTGCCCGCCCGTTGTCGTGACATCTTTATCTTGAAATTGGATGGAGCGGACAACCGCGACATTGCCCGTCAGTTGGATATCACAGAAGAAACCGTGCGCAGCCAATTGCGCCGGGGAAAGGAAATCCTCCGGCGGAAGTTGACAGCGGCATTGGGGTTGAGTTTGTTTATTCTGATATGTCAGGGGCGTTTCGGGAAATGGATAGACAGCGAATAGAAATATTACTCAAATAAATTTATATTTTTTCGTTTCCTTTTGCACGTTTTTTAAACTTTTGTGTCTATATAATATATAGCGTTAAGTTATGCAACAGAAGTTTGAAAAGATACGGGATTTATTAGTGCGTGAAAAGTGGGACGAAATAATATATAGCGTTAAGTTATGCAACAGAAGTTTGAAAAGATACGGGATTTATTAGTGCGTGAAAAGTGGGACGAATTGACGGCCGATGAGCGGCAGATGCTGGAGGAGTGGCGACAGGAAGAGGAAAGCCACGAACAACTCTATCGTCGTTTGGCGGAACCGGGGGCTCTCCGGCGGCATTTCGATGAATTGGCGGCCGTTGATACGGAGCGGGCGTTGGCGTACAACCGGAAATTATTACAGCGTTACGCCCTCCGGCGTGTTGTGCGGTGGAGTCTGCCTTATGCGGCTGTCGTGGCGATTGTGGCGGGCGTGTGGCTACTCTTTCCCCGGACGGAATCTCAGCCTCGTGTAACAGAAACCATTGAAAAAATCGAACCGGGAATCCGACGTGCCGAGTTGGTGCTGGCAGACGGTTCGGCTGTGGAACTCTTGCCGGATATGCAGAAAACACTGGAAAGCGAACAGGAAAAGGTCGTCATTGCCGGCAATACGGTAGATTATACCGGCTCCGACGAGAATTCGATGCCTGTTTCGCAACATTTGATCCGTACACCCTGCGGTGGTGAATATTCCCTGACTTTGGCAGACGGCACAAAAGTGTGGCTGAATGCTATGTCGGAATTGAAATACCCGACCCGTTTCAATGGCAATACCCGTTGCGTGGAGTTGAAAGGCGAAGCCTTTTTCGAGGTAAAGCCCGATGCACAGCGTCCTTTTTACGTTAAAATCGACAACTATGAGGTGAAAGTGTTGGGCACCTCTTTCAATGTGAAAGCATATGACGACGATGACAGTTGGGCAACGACCCTTTGCATCGGTAAAGTGGAGATGACGGATGTCCACACCCGCGAAAGCATAGAGCTTCTTCCGGGACGGCAGGCGGTGTGCGACCGTCAGACCGGTAACGTGGAAGTGAAAGAAGTGGATACAGAACTGTTTACAGCCTGGATCCGTGGAGAGTTTCGCTTCGATAATACCTCCGTGGAAGAAATTTTCACAATTCTGCAACGCTGGTACCACATCGATGTGTTTTATACCAATGATGCCGTGCGCAGAGAAGTCTTCACCGGTAAGTTACCGCGGTTTGAAAACCTGCAGGTCATTCTCGACTTGATGGAGAATGTCAGTCCCCTGCACTTTGAACGGAAAGGAAATACAATTTTTATACAATAAAAGAGGAGCGATAGTAACTACCACATTAGCTGTCATCCCCTCTCTGATTATTAACTTTAAAGTTTTACAAAATTATGGAAAAACATCCGAATTTGGAAGTCGGACGAGCGCCGATTTCCCTTCAATGGAGAAAAAAACTCATCATGGTGATGAAATGTTTGTTTTTTCTGCTATTGGTCTGTCATTTTAATGTGTTCTCGGAAATCAGTGCCCAGCGCGTTGCCCGTTTCCGGATGGAAAATGCCGATTTGAAAAGCTGCATCCAGCAGATTGAACGGCTTACCGGCATCGGTTTCCTGTATAACGGCAGGGAACTGGAGCAAATCAAAGGCATCACGCTTGATTTGCAGAACGTAGAAATCAACACGATTTTGAGTCGTTTGCTCGAAGGTCCCGGCTACACGTATGAAATCGTGAACGGCGTCGTTGCCATCAAGCGGGCTGTGACGGTGAATAATGTCGATTTACCGCAAGCAGAGAAGCGGACGGTGCGCGGCGTGGTGAAAGATAGGGATGGTATGCCGTTACCGGGCGTTTCGGTCCTTGTCAAAGGCACTTCCTCCGGGATGGCGACCAACGTTGACGGTCGTTTCGAAATTAAGGTAAACGACGATCCGAATGTAATGCTGGTTTTTTCGTTTATCGGAATGAAAAGTCAGGAAATGAAAATTGGTCAAGCAACTACGTTGAATGTCGTCCTTGAACCGGAAAACAAAGCTTTGGAAGAAGTGGTAGTCACCGGTTACCAAACCATCTCCAAAGAGCGGGCCACCGGTTCGTTCGATAAAGTATCCGTGGAGGTACTCAATTCACGGCCTTCTTCCGACCTTTCCAATATGCTACAAGGTGTAGTTGCCGGGATGCAATCCACTGAAAATGAAGACGGCTCGGTCAATTTCCTGATTCGAGGTACCAGTTCGCTCTATGCCAATACAGAACCATTGGTGGTAGTTGATGGTTTTCCTATTGAGGGTACCTTCAGCAGCATCAATCCCAATGACGTAGAGAGTGTCACTGTATTGAAAGATGCTGCTGCAGCCAGCATTTGGGGTGCCCGTTCGGCCAATGGTGTAATCGTTGTAACCACAAAAAAAGGGAAGCAGGGCAAACTGAATGTAGAGGTACAGGGCTTTTACCGTTTCAATATACGCCCCGACCTGGATTACATTTTAGCGCAAGCTGATAGCAAAACGACGGTGGATTATGAACTCATGGCTGTAAAAAACGGATGGTTCCTTTCGGAATTCACACCTTCTCCTACCAGCATTGCAGGCAGTTTGCCCATTTCGCAGGAATATTATTATGCCAACAAGTATTACGGAATGTCCGAGGCGGAGATGAACACAAATCTTGACCGTTTGCGGCGGACGGACAATCGGAGCCAATTGAAGAAGCATTTGATGCAGACACAGGCATTGCAGCAGTACAATGTCAACCTTTCGAGCGGTACGGAAAAAAATACAACCTATGCTTCGCTGATGTATGAAAAGAACGATGAAGCTACCATCAAACGCGGCTATGAACGTTTTATGGTAAACTTTAATAATACCTATAAATTCACACCTTGGCTGGCGGCGAGTGTAGCTGGTACGTTTCAACGGAAAAAAGCGGAAACCAGTGGTGTTACGGTCGCTGAACTTCGTAATTTGGCTCCTTATGAACTGCTGTTGGAAGAGGACGGGAGCTATGCCTACAACGTGGGGTCTTGGAACCGGTTGATTGCAGAAGATCTGAACCTGCAAAACCTGCCTTACAAGGATCTTTCCTACAATATGTTGCGCGAGGTGTGCAACCGGAAATATACGACGGAAACCACCCGATACCGTTTTAACGTCGGGCTGAATGCCAAAATCTGGCGCGAACTTGTTTTTGATACCAAGTTCCAGTATGAAAAGAATGTCGCCGATACCCGGCAGTACGACAATGAGGAGACGGACTATGTGCGCCAAATGGTGAATTACTATACCGACTACGATTTGAGCGGTGATGTGTTGAAAAATCAGTACATCCCTTCGGGAGGCATTATCCGCAGCAGCAAAAATTCCAACGAAAACTACGTTTGGCGAAACCAGTTGAGTTACAACGAAACGTTCGGAAAGCATGACGTAACGGCTTTGGCTGGTATGGAAATCAGCGAATATAAAACATCAGGCACTACTTATCCTTATGTAGTGGGTTACAATGAAAAGACCAACACCTCCCTGCCGGCTTACTACGGTAGCAAGGAATCGGCAAAGACTATTGTCGGTTATCCTGATTACTACAATACATTGGCTACGATAGTGCAGACGACTTACTCCGACCGGGTGGACCGCTATTTCTCTTATTTTGCCAATGCGGCTTATATGTTCGACGGCAGATACGGGGCATCGTTTAGTATCCGGGCGGACGGTTCCAATTATGTAACCGATGACAAGTCCCTCCGGTGGTCGCCCATGTGGTCGGCCGGGCTCAAATGGAACATGTCCAATGAATCGTTTCTGGAGGCCGCTTCTTCCTGGGTGGATCGCCTGACCCTGCGCTTGACTTACGGTATCAACGGTAATGCAGAAAAGAGCACCTCCCCCCAGACGTTGATTTCTACCAGTGCCAACGTGACGACGGGAACTAACGTATCTCGTGTGACCAGTTACGGTAATCCCTTATTGCGTTGGGAAGAGACCTATACGACTAATGTCGGGGTGGATTTCTCTTTCTTTAAAAATGCACTTTCCGGTAAGGTGGAATATTACAACCGACTGGGGAAATACATCATCGGAACGGTGACTGTTCCTTCCGTATATGGAAGCAAAGAACAAAGGTTCAACAATGCCGAAATTCTGAACCGGGGTGTAGAACTGGAACTGACCGGTCAGGGACAGGTTCGTTCGATTGGTTTGAATATTTCGTCGACTGTGACGTTTGCCTATAACAAAAATAAAGTACAGAAACTGTTCTACCCGTCGCTTTATTGCCATCAATTGGCTTATGCTTCTGATCCTTCAAACGGTTATTTCATCGAGGGCAAACCGGTGGGTGCTGTTTACAGCTATGATTATGCCGGAGTGCGCGATGGAGTGCCGCACGTGAAAACTATGGACGGGAATGAATGGACGTTCAACGATTTGACGCTGCATAACCGAACCTTGGGATTGGATAAGATGTATTACGGGGGGACTACCATTGCTCCCGCTTCATTCGGATGGGCGAACTCGTTCAGTTGGAAAGGGTTGAACCTTTACGTTTATATGACCGGTAATTTCGGCGGTAAGTTCCGGGCGCCGACAGCCGAATCGGTTCCATTGGCCAATTCGAAAAACACGATCTCCAAGTTTATTACCCGGTTGATGGAAAGCGATGGGACCACTTTCCCTACTTTACCGGCACCGGGCGATTACATGTGTTATCGTTGGGGCCGCTATTTGCCTTACTTGCGCGGCAATGTGGAGGATGCTTCGTTCATCCGTTTAAAAGAAGTCACGTTGAGCTACTACCTCCCGGAGCAGTGGTTGCGCTCTATCCGTTTGCAGAAGGCCAAAGTATTCGTACAGGCCCGTGACTTGGGAATGGTATGGACGGCCAACAAAAACAACTACGACCCCGAATGGTTGCCTGGCACCAACAAACCCAGCACCAGCTTTACTTTTGGAGCCAGCTTTAACTTTTAATAATTAGGAGGAAAAAGATATGAAAAAGCATTTATTGAAATTATCGTTCCTGATAGTCACGGCGAGTATGTTCTGTGCGTGCGATTCGTTTTTGGACAAGCAGCCGTCGGCAACGAGCGACGCCCCTATTACCGAGGTATCGCAATTGCTTTCCCTTTATGATTATGTGACAAACACGTATGAATACGATTATCCCGGAGTGTATGCCACCGATGATTACGGTGTGCCCTTGGCACTGTACGATGCTAGTCCCATTACTTTTGGGGCTGATCAGATGAGTTTGTATGCCTTGAGCAGCGAAGTTATGGAAACAACGACAGGCAATAACGTTTGGGAATACGAATACGCCAAGATATTCAATGCCAATACGATCATTGCCTCTGTTGGTTCTGTAAACGGTTCGCAGGAAGAAAAAGACGAGGCGTTGTGCAATGCCTATTTGATGCGAGGCTGGTCGTTTTTCCGCTTGGCTACCGTCCACTGTCTGCCATACAGTGAGGCCAACCGCAGCGAGATGGGGCTGCCGTTGCGTTTGGGTACGCTTTTCACAGAGGATATCTCGCGTGCTACGCTGGGGAAGACCTTTGACCGGATTCTTGATGACTTCCGCGAGGCGGAAAAATACTGTGTGGTGGACCGGGTACAGGAAGGCTTTGCCTGGAGGGCGTCCAAATGTGCCATTTACGGAGCTTTTGCCCGCGTGTATCTTTACATGAACGACTATGACAATGCGACTACCTACGTGGACAAGGCGTTGGCATTAGCTCCGGGACTGTATGACTATAACAATCTGGATTGGGCAACACCGGTGCCTTATCCTGCCACTGGCACGATGGCGGAGGATACACTGCACTATTGTGAAACCCACAACTGGAATCTGCAAAAAATCTATAAATGGTCAGAATGGATTTATATCCGTCTGCAATATCTGGCGACGCAATGGCATTCCCCGTCACAGGAATTGTTGGATTGCTATGTTGACGGGAAGAACGACCGCCGTTTCGACCTTTTCTATGTGGAACATGGTAATCGCCGTTTTTCAGTAGCTTATGACTGGTATCGCTACAACCAACTTTATGATGACTGCTATGCCATTTCCGGTTTGACTGCCGCTGAGTTGGTACTGATGAAGGCAGAATTGCAGGCACGTAGTGCCAATTGGCAGGACGCCTTGGTTACACTGGCACCGTTGCGTGAAGCCCGCTTTCTTCCCGGAACGGCTACGGTATTGACCGCCGCTTCGCAGAGCGAAGCTTTAAAACAGGTGTTGCTTGAACGTCGCCGTGAAATGCCTTTTACACTTCGTTTGATGGATATCAAGCGTTTTGCTGCCAGTGTGACACCCGATGATGACGTAACCATCCGACGGGAATTTTACAAGGTTACCCAGAGTGGGGTAGACCCCTCCCAAAAGGTACAGATTAACGTGAAAGGAGACGACCGTCGTTTGGCCATTCCTATTCCGCAGCAGGATATCCAAAATTCGCAAGGTGCCATTGTGCAGAATCCATTTTAACAACAGATGCTATGTCGGCAGGAGTTTCCTATGCCGGCATGGCTTTTAACTTTGAAATTATGAAAAACCTATTTTGTTTGTGCATATTGCTGTTGATAGGCAGTATGCAGATGAGTCGTGCATCGGATAAAATAGAAAAACAACCGTTGAAAGTCCTGTATGTCGGCGGTTCGGCGGATATACAGGTTTTGAACGAAACAATTAGCGACAGTACGGCTTTGCGCAAAAGCATTGCCGATCGGACAGCGGCATTCGGGGAGATGCTCCGACAGTATTTCCAGACTGTGAAAGTCGTTGCGGCGGAGGATTGGACGCCGGAAATGTCCCGGGCATACGATGTGACCGTGATGGATGGCCGGCCAAAAGCCATCAAACCCGCTTGGCAGGAAAAGGACGCTTCCGGTAAAGTAATCGCTTACCACAGTGCGGTCTATTTGCCGGAAAGTTTTGACCGTCCGATGGTCACGATTGCCGAGGTGGGGAATACCGTCGGGCGCGGCATCGGCTTGAAAAGCGATTGGTATTGTTTGTGCTTGGATGCCGATGCCCACCATTGGCGGGCAGAACACCCGATTTTCAAGGGACCTTTTCCGGTAAAGATGACGGTACGCATGTGTCCGACACCTTCGGATGCTTTTCATTATGCCTATTTTATGGATGAGCCTGTACCGGATTCGGTTCTGATGTGGAAAGTGCAGAACAAAGGTTATCAGACGCACGAAGGTTTTCGGGTAGGGATGGTGGCTCGTCCTTGGGGCTTTGAAGATTCTCCGGACGCGGAATATATTTCCAGTGGCGTTTGCGCCAAAACATTGGATGCAGTGGCTATTGGCCGTCACGGGAACTTCCTGCATTGGGGATTTGCCGCTTCGCCGGCAGATATGACGGAAGAGGCAAAGACGGTATTTGCCAACGCGATTGTCTACATTTCCCGTTTTGCCGGACAGAAACCCTTCGTCCGGAAATACAACGATCGCATTGCTACCCGCGAATATGTGAAAGAGCAGCTTTACTTGTCAACCCGGGAAGCTTGGCAAGAGAGGGTGAAAAGCGATGAAGAGTTTGCTGCAGAGGGTTTAAAACTGAAAAAAGTGGTTCAGGAAAAACAGAGGCGTGGTGAGAAATTGAACCGCAGGGAAGAGATGTTCCTAAACTATGAACCGCAACCGCCGATGAGTTATGCCGATATGTTGAAACGTTACCAGGGAGAGCTGTTCGATTTGTTTGGCGAGGACGAAGCGGCCTATGCCCGTTATTACCGTGAGAACATAGATTATTTTTATGGAGGTGAAGGCATGTATGTGCTGAGTATTGACGAAGATGTGAAGAGCCTTGGCATTCCCTATAACGACAAACGCTTGCTTGATACTGCCATCCGGTTGCTGGAAAAAGGGAAAGAGACCGAAAAGGCCAACCGCATCCTGCATCGCTATACCCTTTGCCGCTTTGAAGCTCCGCAGGAGTGGCGGACTTGGTATGAGAAGAACAAAGAGCGTCTTTTTTTTACGGAATCCGGGGGCTGGCTTTTTATGGTGAATACTCGCGAACCTGATCCTGCCAACGATTACAGCGCACGTTATGCACAACCGGTACAGGAAACATCGTCCCGACCGGCCGCCACGGATGACCGGAATCCTGTGCAGATGGTTGCAGGGCTTGAAAAGGCAGCGAACGGCAACCGGGAGATTGTGGTCCGCCTGAAAATCCATCCGGGCTATCACATTTATGCTTATGTTGCTGAGAGCGATCCCTTTGTTACCACGCAGGTAGAGCTCCAATTGCCGGAGGGGTGGACGATTGTCGGTAAACCGAAACTCCCTTCCGCCAAGTCGTATAATAAACAAGGTACCACCGTTTATGAAGATGAAGCCATTTTCCGGTACGAAATCTCCGGTAGTGGACAAGGGGAAGCAAAGTGTACCGTCAGCTATCAATGCTGTGACGCACACATCTGTTTTCCACCGATTGAAAAGGAATTGAAAGTAATGTTGAAATAAAGTGTCATAACTAATGAAAGGAATCATAAGAAAAACAATTTTAGGCATTTGGTTTTTCGGTGGATTGTCCGCTTGCACATCGAAACCGCATTTTACCATAGAAGGCTCGTTGGACGAGAAAGTGGACGGTGAAGCTTACATCGTCGGCTATCCTGGCTGGAATAAAAAACCGGATACCTTGGCGCGGGCTGAAATCCGGGACGGGAAATTTACGTTGACCGGTTCACTACCCGATACCATGGAAGCGGGACTTTATATCACCGGAGAGAAAACCTATGCGATACTTTTGCTTGAAAATGCCGATTACCGGGCGCATCTTCACTTGAAAAATCCTGAGGCCAACCGAGTGGAAGGTCCGGAGCTGCAATTGCTATTTGCTGCCTATCAGGCCATCGGTAACAAGACGGCCGGACAAACGAATGAATTGCGCAACCGTTACTACTCTGCCCGTCAGAAAAACGATACGGCTACCATGAATGAGGTTATGAGAACCATGGGGAAATTGGGGGAGCAGACCGGTCGTGAACAGGAACAATTCCGGGAGGCGCATAAGGATGGTTTTTTAGCTGCCTATCTGTTGAACAAACGGATGTACCAATATCAGAACATAGAAGATTTACAGCGGGAATACGATCAATTGGGTGCTTCTGCCAAAGCGATGAAACTGACGCGGCAAGTGGTAGAGCGTTTGGACGAAATGGCTGCATTTGCCCCCGGCAAAAAGGCTCCGGATTTTACGCTTCCAACACCCGAAGGGGATTCTTTGTCCATGTATTCCATCCAAGGGAAAGTGAAAATCCTCGATTTTTGGGCGTCGTGGTGTGCTCCTTGTCGGGCGGAAAATCCCTACATGGTGGAACTTTATAAAAAATACCACCGGCATGGATTGGAAATCTTGAGTGTTTCATTGGACCACCAGCAGGCTCCTTGGGTGAAAGCCATTGCGGATGACCACCTTTCTTGGAACCATGTGATGGATACTCAAGATGTCTCTCGAGGCATGTATAAACTGCTTTGCGGTATTCCCCATGTGATTGTACTTGACGAAAACAATGTCATTGTCGCCAACGGTATTCGCGGAAAGCAATTGGATATAAAACTGAAAGCAATTTTCGGAAAGTAGAGCTATCCTCTATTAGCAGGCTGCCGGACTCTTGAAGTGAAGTGCCCCCAAAAAGTTGGACATAAAACTTTTTGGGGGCATTTCATTGTTAGACAGTCCCTTTTTATTGGGGTTATCCACCGAAGTTGTCGTACATAACATTTTCGTCGGGAACTCCCAGATCGTACAGCATTTTGGTTACTGCCTGGATCATCATTGGAGGTCCGCACAAGTAGTATTCGATATCTTCGGGGTTCTCGTGGTTCTTCAGATAGTTCTCGAAGATCACCTGGTGTACGAAGCCCGGTTTGTAGGCCACGCCGGCAGCATCTGCTACAGGGTCGGGACGGTCGAGGGCTAGTGTCCAATGGAAATTCGGATTTTCTTCCTGGATCTTATTGAATTCATCCACGTAGGGAGCTTCCTGCAGAGCACGTGCTCCGTACCAGAAGGTCACTTTACGGTCTGTATGTATCGTATGGAACAGGTTGAAGATGTGTGAACGCATCGGAGCCATACCGGCACCACCACCGATGAACATCATCTCGTTGTTGGTTTCGCGCAGGAAGAATTCTCCGTAAGGACCGGAAATCGTTACTTTATCTCCCGGTTTACGCGAGAAGATGAAAGAAGAACAGATACCCGGATTTACCGGAGCAAAAGCGCCTGCCGCACGGTCGAACGGCGGAGTGGCGATACGAATGTTCAACATGATGATATTGCCTTCTGCCGGGGAATTGGCCATAGAGTAGGCCCGGTAGGTCGGTTCGGGATTATGCATCTTCAGATCGAACATTTTCATCTTTTCCCAATCGCCTTTGTATTTTTCATCGATGATCATGTCCTTGAAGTCGACATCCAAGGCAGGTACATCGATTTGAATATAACCTCCGGATTTGAATTTCAGATTTTCACCTTCCGGCAATTTTACAACGAATTCTTTCAGGAAAGTAGAAATATTCCGGTTGGAAACTACGGTACATTCCCATTTTTTGATTCCCATCACGGATTCCGGAATACGCATTTCGATATTTTCTTTCACTTTCACCTGACAAGCCAGACGCCAGTTTTCGTGCTGCTGTTTGTAGGAGAAGAAACCTGTTTCGGTCGGGAGGATAGAACCTGCACCCGAATCTACCTGGCATTTACACATACCACAGGAACCTTTACCACCACAGGCCGAAGGCAGGAATATTTTCTGGCCTGCCAGGGTGGACAACAGTGAGCTGCCCGGTTCGGTTGTAATGATCCGGTCGCCATTGTTAATGCTGATTTTCACATCCCCTTTGGCGGTCAGTTTGGCTTTGGCAAACAAAAGGATACCCACCAGAATCAGGATGACAATCAGGAATACCACAATGCCGGTAGTGACGATTGTTGTATTTATTGCTAATAGTACCATTTAATTTTAAATTTTAGATTTTAAATTTTAAATTATTCTGCATCGGCATTGCCTTCATTTTGTGCTGAAGCCATCTGATCTTTTTCAGTCAGGTAACCGGTGACGGTCTCTTTTTCACCATAGGAGGATACCTGTGCCGTCGTTTCGGTTTGTGCCGGCTGAGCTTTCAGTTTATTCAGGTCGATACCCAGGAAACTCATGAAAGAGATAGCCATCAGTCCGGTCACGATAAACGTGATACCGATTCCCCGTAATGGAGCCGGAATGTCGGAATATTTCAGTTTCTCCCGGATAGCGGCAATACATACGATAGCCAGCATCCAGCCGATACCTGAGCCCAAACCGAATGTCGTCGCTTCGAGTACACTGCCGTAGTTCCGCTGTTGCATAAACAGGGAAGCTCCCATGATAGCACAGTTTACAGCGATCAGAGGCAGGAAGATACCCAATTGGTTGTACAAAGCGGGAGCAAATTTCTCGACGATCATTTCCACCAATTGTACCATAGCAGCGATGATGGCGATGAACATGATAAAACTCAGGAAGCTCAGATCGATTCCGGCAGCTTCATCCCCGAGCAACCATTGTAAAGCACCGGGTTTCAACACATAGTTGTCTAACAGATAGTTGACCGGAACGGTGATGAACAATACGAAAATAACAGCGATTCCCAGACCGAAAGAGGTCTTCACAGTCTTCGATACGGCCAGATAGGAACACATGCCTAAGAAATAGGCAAAGATCATATTGTCGATGAAGATGGAACGGACGAATATATTTAATAGATTTTCCATATCTTATTTTTACTTTAATTATTTTTCTATTAAATCTTTATTTCTGGAACGGTGTACCCAGATAATCAGTCCGACAAGAATCAAAGCCATGGCCGGCATAATCATCAAACCGTTATTGAGATAACAACCGCCGTTCTGTACATACCACGATTCCGGAATAATACGGAAACCGTAAAGTGTACCCGAACCGAGCAGTTCACGGAAGAAAGCTACGATCACCAGGATCAGGCCGTACCCCAAACCGTTACCGATACCATCTAACAAAGAAGGCCAGGGTTTATTGGCGAGGGCGAAAGCTTCGATACGTCCCATGATGATACAGTTGGTGATGATCAATCCGACATATACGGACAGCTGTTTGCTGACATCGTAAGCGAAAGCTTTCAACAGCTGATCGACGATGATTACAAGAGCGGCCACAACGACCAATTGTACGATGATACGGATACGGGTCGGAATGGTATTTCGCATCAGCGAAAGGATCACATTCGAGAAAGCGGTTACGGCCGTTACCGAAAGCCCCATTACGATGGCAGGCTCCAGCTTGGCAGTAACAGCAAGGGCAGAACAAATACCCAGGACCTGTACGATAACCGGGTTGTTCTTACTCAGAGGACCGAGCAGGAATTCCCGGTTCTTAGCTGAAAATAATGCGCTCATTTTATTTTTGTTTTAAAAACGGTTCGTAATAGGTTAAGTAATTCTTGATCATGGTCTCTACTCCTTTGGAAGTGATCGTACCTCCGGATATGGCATCGACTTCATTCGCCCCGGAAGCATTCCCGCCTTTTACGACCAGAATTCCAACCAACTGATTCCCGGAGAAAATCTGTTTGTTCCGGAATTCTTTATTGAATTCAGGCGTGGTAATTTCAGCTCCCAACCCCGGAGTTTCTCCCTGGTGGTCGAAGAAAGTACCGTAAACGGTATCTTTGTTGTCGTCCAGGGAGATATATCCCCAGATAGGGCCCCATAAACCGGCTCCGTAAATCGGTAGGATGTATTTGGTGGCTCCGTCGACATTGGCGACAAATACGGGAAGTTCCCGTTTTTCAACCGGTAGGTTGTATTGTTTTTCGATGTTTACGTCAAAGGCCTTGCCTTCGATTCTATCTCCTTTGCTGTTTATAATAAACTGCTCCTTGATATATTTGTCGAAGAGTTCTGCAGAATTGGCAGCAGTGGAGGAAATGTGTATCGCACTCAGTATGTTCTGTCTCTTTTCGTTTTGGCGGTTTTCATTCTGCCGGGGTTGCAGGGAAAGAGATACGATGGATAGTAGCGCTGCAACAACGACTACCAGAACAACTGAATAGAGGAATGTATAGGTATTTCCTTGTTTATTCATATCTTTTAAATCTATGATTGCTTAAATCTTAAATCGTCAATTAGCAACGGCTTTCGCTCTTTTCAGTCTGCGTTTGATGTTAGCCTGTACAACGAACCAGTCGATCAGGGGAGCGAACGTGTTCATCAGCAGGATGGCCAGCATCATGCCTTCGGGATAACCCGGGTTGATGCAACGGATGATCACAGCCATCGCTCCGATCAACAGACCGTAAACATATTTACCTGTATTGGTTTGAGCGGAAGTTACCGGGTCGGTAGCCATAAATACCGCTCCGAAAGCAAAACCGCCCATTAACAGTTGCTGATAGGCTTCGACACCGGAAATCGGCTGGAATATGAGCGCCATGAGATAACCTCCGACAAAAACCGAAATCATGGTGCGCCAACTGGCGACGTTGGTCAATAACAGAATCACAGCTCCGATCAGAATACAGAAGGCCGAGGTTTCACCGACCGAACCGGGAATAAATCCCCAGAACATGTCTGCCGTACTGTAAGTCAGGGGTTGGCCCAGAGCCATTTGTGCCAGTGGAGTGGCTTGTGAGATGGCATCGGCTGTGTCTCCGGCAATCCATACTTTATCTCCTGAAATCATAGAAGGATAGGAGAAGAAAAAGAAAGCACGGGCCAACAGGGCTGGATTCCAGATGTTCATACCTGTACCTCCGAAAATTTCTTTACCGATGATTACTGCGAAGGCTGTCGATAAAGCCACCATCCATAACGGAGCTTCGACAGGCATAATCATGGGGATCAGTAAACCGGAAACCAGAAAACCTTCATTGATTTCATGTCCCTTCATTTGGGCGACTGCAAATTCGATGCCCAATCCAACGACATAAGATACGATGATCATGGGGAGCACTTTCCACAAACCGTAGAAGAACAGTTGGAAGAAAGTGGTGTCTGCCAGGCCGCCGACAGCATTGAAATGCTGATAACCTACGTTGTATATCCCGAAAAGAAGTGCCGGAATCAAAGCAAGTACCACGATGATCATGGTTCTCTTCAGATCGACGGCATCCCGGATATGAGCTCCGCTGGAAGTGGTCGTATTCGGCACGAAAAGAAAAGACTCGAAACCGGTGAAAACGGAGTGGAATTTTTCCAGCTTACCTCCTTTTTCAAATTTGGGTTTCTGCTTATCCAGATAATTTCGTAAAAAGTTCATTTTATTAATTTTAGATTTTAAATTTTAGATGTTAGCTCCGATACCTCCCTATTGGGTGATGATCGGAAATCTTCCATCGTAAATTAATTCGTTTCTTTCATCATCAGTTCGATTCCGTCGCTCAGGATTTTCTGAACAGGCGTCTTCGAGGTACAGACAAATTCACATAAAGCCATGTCTTCGGGCACAACTTCGTAGATACCGAGTTGTTCCATGCGGTCGATATCCTGGGCAAGGACAGCTTTCAGCAAATATACCGGATAGATGTCCATCGGAAATACTTTTTCATATTGTCCGGTAACGACGAAGGCCCGGCGTTCACCGTGGTAATTGGTGTCCAGGGTGTAATGTTTCTTCGGACATAAAAAGGACGGGAATAATCTGGAAGCCGAGAATTTATTGAAACCCGGGGCCGCCCAGCCTAAAAATTCGTAGTTATTGCCTTCCGGGATGACGGTGATTTGATTGTCGTAATAGCCCAGATGACCTTCCGGAACGACTCGGGTTCCGGTGAGTACGTTGCCGGAAATGATCCGTTGTTCTACTGCATTTTTTAATTTTCCTGCGGTGAGATCCTGAATAGAAGCACCCAAAATACTGTGATAATACTGGGGTTTTGTCACTTCAGAACCGGCCAGGGCGATAATTTTACGTGCATCGAACCGGCCTTCATTGAACAGGCGGCCGATGATAGCGACATCCTGAATGTTGACCACCCATACTTGTTCTCCTTTGTTGATCGGATTCAGGTGATGAATCTGAACACCTACGTTGCCAGCCGGATGCGGACCGGCAAAATAATTGATATCTACATGCTGTAGTTTGGTAAATACAGAAGCGGAGGGAGTATTTTCCTGCAAGCCCAGATTTACATTTTTATTGCAGAGTTTGCAAAGGCAATCGATACCGGTTTGAAGATCTTTGCTCTGATTGTTCAGGATCAGGTCGTAATCCGGAGCCAGAGGAGCAGAATCGAAGGCCGACACGAAAACGGCTTTCGGTGTACTCATCGGGTCTGCAATGATGTCGTAAGGACGTTGTTTGATCAGAGGCCAAACGCCGCTTTCCAACAGCCTGTCGATGATTTCATCCCGATTCAGTTTGCTGACTTCTGTTTTTCCGAAATCCCGGTACCGGGTCTCGGCATCTGCCTTGACTACGACTTCCAGTAATTTACGTCTTTCGCCTCGGTTGATGGCTTCAATGGTACCACTTACCGGTGTTGTGAATTTAATTTCGGGATGTGTTTTGTCGATAAATAAGACATCTCCCGCTTTCACTTCATCGCCGACCTTGACTGCTAGTTTCGGAGTCATAGCCCGGAAATCCGTCGGTTTTAACGCACAACTGGTTATTTTACCAGCAGGTTGCACCACTTTTTCCGCTTCTCCGTTTAACTTGATATCAAGGCCTTTTTTTAATTTGATTACCTTGGACATGTGTTTTAATTATTAATAATTAAGTATTTACAATTACTGACCACATAACTTTTTACCTCGCCCCGATAAGGGGCTTGCAAAAATATGAAGTGTTATAGTTTTCCTAAAATTAAGACACAAATATACAAACCAATTACGTAATTTTGTCGTTAATTAGATTTTAATTTATTGGGGATGAAGTTTTTTTTGAATCTATCGGTTTTTATCCTGGGGATAGGGAATATGATACCGGCGCAAAGCCAGATCAGAACCGTTCAGTGTTACCCTGTCGGCAGTCCTTTTGCCGAACCGGTTATCGAGTTGGGGAGTGGACAGCAGCTTTTTTTTAGTTTCGACGATCTGAGTAGCGAGACGAACTCATATACCTATAAAATTGTTCATTGCGATCCTGATTGGAATAATTCCAATTTGAGCAGTTTTACTTATTTGACCGGATTTTTCAGTAATCCGCTGGATAATTACGAATACTCTTTCAATACGGTTGTGCCTTACACCCGGTTTACCTTGAATTTGCCGAATGAAGAAGTGGGTATCAAATTGTCCGGGAACTATTTATTACAGGTATACAACGATCAGAATCCGGATAGTGCGGTTGTTTCACAACGTTTTGCTGTCGTGGAAAATAAGGTCGGTATCGCTGCATCTGTGGTGAATAGCACGAATCCTACTTTTTTGTACACTTCCCGGCAACTGAATTTTACAGTGAACTATACCGGTTTGCAGATCTATGATCCGGTGCGGGATACCCGGGTGTATGTGACTCAAAACCAGGATCCGAATTCCCGCAGAAATTTTACTCCCACTTTTGTCCGGCAAAACCAATTGGTATATGGCAACGGGAGCGATAATATTTTCAACGGTTTGTCTCCTTTTCGTAATTTCCAATGTTCCAGTTTGGTTTATTATACCCGTTATGTGAAAGATGTATTGAAGGGACCGGAAGGGAGATATAATTTCATCCTGGTACCTGGTACCGTTCCTCAGCGTTATATTCCGACCCCTGATCGGGGGGGGAATTTTTACATCGAGGCAGAGAATGTACAAAATTCTGATCTGGAAGCCGATTATATCGTCGCCCATTTTGCTATTCTTTATCCGGAACCTATTCCCGGAGCGGAAGTTTATATCTATGGGAAATTTGCAGACTGGCAGTTGCTGCCTGAATTAAAAATGGACTATGATGCGAAGAATAAAGCGTATGTCGGGCAGGCCGAGCTGAAACAGGGATATTATGATTATATGTTCGCTGTAGTCCCTTCGAAGGAGAAAAAACCTGATTTGGTGACTATGCAAAATAATTTTTATCAGACGCCGGACGAATATAATATCCGCTTCTATATGTATGATTATAATGTTATGTGTTTTAGATTGTTAGGGTATCAGACCGTAGGCGCAAAACCAATGGGAAGCTAAAGAGGGAGAAGAACATAACGGATTATGTTGGCATGATATTTGCTGAAAAAGAAATGATATATTAAGGGATACCATTGTATCGTTTGCTATGGTATTTTAAGTTTAATAGTTTAAATTGAAAAGGAAAAAGTCATGAAAAGTTTTTTACTCGTGTTATGTGTTGCGTTATCTGTTGTCGGATGTAACTCTTCGAAAAATATGGCGAAGTTGAGTGGAGTGAAATGGGTATTGCAAACGCTTAACGATAAAGAATTGAGCTTGACCGATCCCAATAGCGAGATTTTTATTCAGTTTAATGAAGCCGAACACCGGGTGAACGGAAGGGGGGGCTGTAACCGTTTTTTCGGTAATTATGAAATGGAGTCGAGCCGTTTGAAATTTTCTCCGATGGGAGCGACGCGGATGGCTTGTCCCGACCTACAGACCGAAACGGAATTTTTCCAAATGCTGGATGGTGTAGACGGTTATTCGATCAAAGATAACAAACTTTCTTTCCTGTCTAAAAATAAGGTAGTCGCTGTATTTAAAAAGGCCGAAGAAGCTAAGTAAAGGTTTTCCGGCTGGCCGGAAAAACGATCGGCGAACTCCTGTCTCTGATTGATGTTTCGTGGCTTGACATTTCTGTGGCTGATAAGCGAAATAGCCTTCCTGATGAAATTTTTCCCGGAATCGAAGATTGCGCCAATCAGGAAGGCCTAAAGGTGGGAGGCTGACCGGCACTCCGCTTACATTGCTTTCTTGTCTCGGTTTTGGGGTGTTTCGATTTCGCCGGCAAAAACGAATTCGGCAGGACCTTCCAGCCAAATGTCTGTGAAATGGTTGTCTGCCAGTTGTTTGAAACTTACTTTCAATATACCTCCTTTGGTTTGTAACGTATAGGTCCCGGAGTGGTCGTGATTTAACAGGGCTGCGGAAAGGGCAGCGGCTACACAACCGGTCCCGCAGGCGAGGGTTTCGTCTTCGACTCCTCGCTCATAGGTAGCGATTCGGATACATGCCGGAGTGGGGGTAATGAAGTTTACGTTGGTGCCTCCGGGTTGGAAAGAAGGGGCATAACGGATCATACGGCCTGCTGTGACGACGTCCGTCTGAAATGCATCGGCTACTACTTTTACATAATGGGGAGAGCCGGTATCCAGGAAGAAATAATCGGGGGTCACCGTAATTCGGGATACATCGTTCATTTTAACCCGTACGCCCTGGAGGGTAATTTCGCCCTGATGTTCACCGTCTGCTGCCAGGAAACGGGTGGTTTGCAGAAACAGGCCCAAGCGATGGGCATAGGCAACGATGCATCTGCTGCCGTTACCGCACAGACTGGCTTCCCTGCCATCGGAGTTGAAATACCGCATCTTGAAATCGTAACCCGGACAAGTTTCTAATAACATCAGGCCATCGGCTCCGATACCGAATTTGCGATCACAGAAATACTCAACAATTTCTCTTGTAAATTCGTATACCTGATTGCGATTATCAATGATAATGAAGTCATTGCCAGCACCTTGAAATTTTTGAAACTTAATAATCATAGTGTGATGTTAAGCTTTGCTAATTAAGAAATTATTAATAAACACTTGGCAAAGATATTGTTACTATTGTAAACGACAAAGATAATTGGAAATTGTAACAATTTAATCAGGAAGAGAATATGAAAATAACAAAGTTTATTATTCCGTTGGTGTTAGGGCTTGCAGGCGGCCTGATTGCTTATTTTATAGCTGATAATTTCGGTTCGAAAACCATACAACCTACCCTGCAACACCAAATTGTAGGTCCGGGCGCTGTGCGTCCTGTCGTTCATAAATCTGAAAATGACGTACTTAATGACAGTGCTGGGCCGGTAGACCTGCGAATGGCTGCCAAAAAGACAGTACCTGCTGTGGTCAATGTGATGACCGTACAGATGAGAAAGGAGTATTATGGAAATCCTTTGGAATTTTGGTTTGGAGGAGTACAACCCCAGATGCGTGAAGTGCCCCGGAATATGGGAATCGGATCGGGAGTGATCATTACGGAAGATGGTTATATCATTACCAATAATCACGTGATCGACCGGAGTGATAAGGTGATGGTTACTTTGAACGATAAGCGTGAATTCGAAGCAAAGGTAATCGGAACCGATCCCGATACGGATATAGCCCTGTTGAAAATCGATGCGAACGGTTTACAGCCTATCGAATACGGTAATTCGGATGATGTGGTTTTAGGAGAATGGGTACTGGCTGTCGGTAATCCTTACAATCTGACTTCTACGGTTACGGCAGGAATCATCAGTGCCAAGGCTCGTCAGCTGGGGGGAAAAATGAACCTGGAATCTTTCTTACAAACGGATGCTGCGGTGAATCCCGGAAATAGCGGTGGTGCCTTGGTGAATGCGAAAGGAGAGTTGATCGGTATCAATACGGCTATTCAGTCACCTACCGGGAGCTATTCGGGATATTCGTTTGCAGTGCCGGTGAATGTAGCACGTAAAGTGGTCAGTGACCTGAAAGAATACGGTAAGGTACAGCGGGCAATGATCGGTATCAAGATGCAGGAATTGACTCCGGCCTTAGCGAAAGAATACAAGTTGAAAGAGCAATCGGGTATTTATGTGGCGGAAGTGATTCCGGGTGGAGCTGCTGAAAAGGCCGGAGTGAAAGTCGGGGATGTTATTTTGCAGTTGAATGGCTATGAAGCGAAGACTTTTGCACAGTTGCAGGAACAGTTGGCCCAATATACCCCCGGGAATACGGTTCAGATGACTTTGAGCCGGGATGGAAAAGAGAAGGTTGCAGATGTTGTTTTGCAAAATAGTTATGGAGATGTCAGCCTGAAGACCGGTTCCGGAATTTTGGGAGCTGAGGTGCAACCCTTGACGCAGGCAGAACGTTATCGCTATCGGCTGAATAAAGGGGTTAAGATTACCGATTTGAAAAATGGTAAATTAAAATCAGCTGGGTTGACCGAAGGTTATATTATTGTTAAAATTAACGACATGGTCATCTACGATAGCGAGGATTTGGAGAGGGCTCTGAAAGCAGCCGGAGATGAGGGAGTTTTCGTTACTGCAGTGAGTCCGAGGGGAAGAGTTGAATATTTCGCTTTTTCGCTGCTGGATTAAAAAATGTTAATCTACTAAGATTGGACAATTTTACAAATTGCTTAATGAATAAAAAACCATACCTTTGCAGGACGTTTGCAGTGGTATATAAAAGATAGTATGAGACAACTAAAAATCACAAAATCAATAACCAACAGGGAAAGTGCATCTCTGGATAAGTATTTGCAGGAAATTGGTAAAGAGGATCTGATAACCGTTGAAGAAGAAGTTGAGCTGGCTCAGCGGATCCGGAAGGGAGACCAGAAAGCACTGGAGAAATTGACGAGGGCGAATCTGCGGTTTGTAGTGTCTGTGGCCAAGCAGTATCAGAATCAAGGCTTGAGCTTGCCGGACTTGATAAACGAGGGGAACCTCGGTTTGATCAAAGCTGCAGAAAAGTTCGACGAAACCCGTGGGTTTAAGTTTATATCTTATGCAGTGTGGTGGATTCGTCAGTCTATCCTGCAGGCTTTGGCAGAACAGTCGCGTATTGTTCGTTTGCCTTTGAATCAGGTTGGTTCATTGAATAAAATCAACAAGGCTTTTTCGCGTTTCGAACAAGAGAACGAACGTCGTCCTTCGCCTGAAGAATTGGCTGATTCATTGGATTTGCCCGCAGAAAAAGTGGCCGATACGTTAAGGGTATCCGGACGTCATATTTCAGTGGATGCTCCTTTCGTCGAGGGAGAAGATAATAGTTTGCTGGATGTATTGGTAAATGACGATTCGCCTATCGCTGACCGTACGTTGATCAACGAATCGCTTTCTACCGAAGTAGAAAGAGCTTTGTCTACTTTGACCGAAAGGGAAAGGGATATTATCAAATTATTCTTCGGGATCAATACCCAGGAAATGACTTTGGAAGAGATCGGCGAGAAGTTCGGTCTGACCCGTGAAAGGGTGCGGCAGATTAAAGAGAAGGCCATTCGTCGTTTAAGACACTCTTCAAGAAGTAAATTGTTGAAAACATACTTAGGATAATGAAAACGCCCTTCGGGGCGTTTTTTCGCTTATATATTGATACTCAAAGAGGCCGGGTCCTTTCGGTCCTGATCCGATCTGCCCTTCCTGTTTAGCGTATTGGAAGGATTTCTCCCCCTGGTGCAGATAAAAGATTTAGCTCGGAATGATATTCCTAACCGGCATTGAAAATACTTCGATCGGCCGGTTACAGACGAGATTGTAGACTAAAGTGTGTCTGTAAAGTTAATTATTTTATTTACTTGACACACTTTAGTCTACAATCAGGGCGACCGCACCAAAATTCCTCTAAAAAGTTTATCATTGCAAAATGAATACCTCTAATTATTTTTCAGAAGTGACAGATCCTCGTGTAACAGGTC
>NZ_CFKYFN010000116.1:0-116641 GCF_985060555.1 Odoribacter sp.
AAAAGGCAAAATACCCCCTTGTAGAATCGGATATTTGATTTCAGTCTCCAATAGGGATACGAATAAATCGAGGGTGCCAAATACTTTTTGGACACCCTCAAAAAATATTCTATAGACGGATGGTATGAAGAATAAGATGCAAATACTGGGACGTATATCGTTGGGATTACTGATCTGTATAATACTGGGACAGGGAATTTGGTTGTATCGGGTACGTGAAATGGAAAATCATGGATTCGAGCAGACGGTCGGCCGGGGACTGAACGATATCTTGTGGGTGGAGGTGATTTTCCTGATCGGGTTTATCGTTTGTTTAGTTTGGCAAAGGGGTGTGGTGAAAAGGATTGAACGAAGGGCACTGGTACAGATGATGGGGAAGACACCTTCGGAAGAGATACCTTTAACGGAGTGGATGGCAGTGATCGACGGTAAGCTGCAATGCGAGGGGATTGCCTTGTCTGTGGAGGAGGAATTGAAATTGAATACGATAAAAACGCACTTGGTGGAAATGGCTGAAACCATCGATATGCAGCAGAGTGCTTTAAAGACCTCGGTATGGAAAATCGACCGGGAAAATATCGATCTGAAATCGGAGATGGAAATGATCGTTGAGTTGTTTTCTCTGATCCGGCCACAGGCACTGGTGGGTTACCAAATCGACGAAGGAGCGGAATATCCTTGTTTGGATAAGGTATATTTTTATTATCTGATCCTTTGTTTGGTAGATAAAGCTATTGTATCTGCCGGAGTTCACCCCGTAGTGAGGATCGAATTTTATACCGACAAGAAACATTATATGTTGACAGTCGAAGATAATGGCAGGAAAATAGATCCGGGAGACAGGCAGCCGGAACAATCCACCGGGGCGGGACTGGCCTTCGTCGTACAGCAAGTGGTCGGTGGTTATGGAGGAAAAATCCGCTTTATAAGTAAACCGAACGGAAACAAGTGTGTGATCACTTTACCACAGAAACGGAATTAATTGAAGTACGAAACGGCGATTACCGCTCGCTCCTCTTTTCTTGAAGGAAGGGCATAAAAAATAGAGAGGAACTTGAGAAGAGAGTCTGGCAGACAATCTTACTTCAAGTTCGCTCTCCTCTATAGTATAGCAACAACACTAGAGATGGAGTGTTATAATCTCGGAATGATTGTTTTCCTGAGATAAGGCATAAATGGTATTTTCTTCGGCGCTATAGCTGATCGAAGAACAAGCATTTTCCAGGCGGTAAGTACGCACGTGCGAACCGTTCCAGTCGAATACCAGTATGGTTTTGCCTTTGTCGACGTCCAGATTATGTTGTTTTAGCGTCCGTCCTGAATACAGGGCATAGATGTAATCATCCGATACAGCCAGATCACAGAACCCGAAAATATGATATTTGGAATAATTGACCGGATGGACTAAACCACGGCCTTTGGGACGGTGACGGTTGAATTTTACCTTGGCAGGGGTCAGATGCACTTCATTGACACGGATCAGTTCGTTACCGTTGATTTCACAAATGTCCAGGCAACCGGTTTGCATATTGGCGCAGGCCAAGCGTTCGAGCGTCGGTTTTACTGCTAAGGTATTGCTGGCATAAAATGCACTTTTGAGCGTATCCGTCAGAGTGGGATCGGCACAGGCCGGATAACTTACACTATAGGTGTCGTCTCCGGATACTTGACTGATGCAATAACGGCCTTGGGTATAAACTCCGGTCGACAGCAGGCGGTCACCGATCCGGATGGCTCCGATAGGGGTCTTGTTGTTGTCGGTGAGGGAAGTGAACGTAGGCTGGTAACCCGGAGTCGCATATTCGTTCAAGTTAATTTCCACGAACTTTTTAGTTCCGAAATCGAATGCCGAAACGATGTCTCCGTTTAGGTTCATACTGATAAAATACATGCCTTCTCCTTCGTTTCTGCCTGCCGGTACTAAACGGGTAACGGTTCCGTTTTCGCTGTCATAAATGGCGAAACGGTAAGCGCTACTGGGAGTAAGAAAAGCATATAAGTTTCCTTTTTTTACAAATTTATAAGGAGAGATAATGTTCAATGCCTCCACATCGATTTTGTCTGTTTGGGCATATTGAAGCTCTGTCACCTTCGTCCGTACTAACGGAGAAGATTCGGTCTCTAAGGTCGGATCGGATTGACAACTGCCGAGCAGAAGAGCAGGGATGATGAAGTAATATAGTTTTTTCATATCAATTGTCCTTCTAATTAATGTTATTCTTGTATGGCACTTAATCCAAAATGATCACCTACAATACCATCTGAGTCAATACCAAAACAAAAAGCCCCTACATATATACATGTAGCATCCGGATCAATAGACTCGTTTTCAGCTAAAGCATCTATATTATCAAAGGTAATATTGGTGATGGTAGATTCTCTAGAAAACATAAAATTAATAGACAGTGTGGTCAGAATAATAATTCCTCCCATAAAAATTCTGGCTTTTTTTCTCATTTTTATAAATATTGATTGTGACAGTACAAAGTTAGGAAAGATTCTTAATTTTGTAAAATTTTTTTTTGTTCTATAATATACTCTAAGCTAAAGTATGAAGAATAATAGTATAAAAACGATGGGACAAATGTCCGTTGTCTTATTAATATGTGTTTTATTAGGACAAGGAATCTGGTTATACCATGTACGTGAAATAAAACTTAGGGAGTTTCGTGAAAGTGCAAATGAAGTTTTATTAAATACCACTTATAAATATTTATATGATGAAGATCTGAATTATGCTAAAAATTATAGATTAACATATGGTTTAACAAAAGATCATCATTTTTTCTATTGGTATTATGATAATAGAAAGAACATGATCTCGATTAAATCTCCTGATATGGTAGCTGAATTAGGAAAATTGGTAATTTATGATTGTTTGAGTGAACATGGATTATTTGATGTTTTTAGATTGAATGAATTGTATATAAATTATTTAAAGGAAAAAGGTATTATTGAAAATCCAACATTGAAGGTACTGAATATAGAGGGAAAAGAATTATTGTCTACTGAAAATTTTGGAAAATCCTCTAATTCTATTATGACCCTTCCTATCGAGTTAGGGTATGAGAATAAACATCAATTATTAGCAACCTTCGAACTTCCCTTTGTTTTCCGTGCTTTAAGTGGTATTTTATGGGTTGAATTGATATTCATGATCGGTTTTATCTTCTGTTTGGTTTGGCAGTGGTGTTCGATACGGATGACAGTGCGTAGTGCGCGGATACAAACGATGGGAATGACGCATTTGGAACATGAATTGAAGAAGCCTTTGGCAACGATGATTTCGGTAGTAAATGGTATTCTGGAGGGGAAAGATTCTGTCTTATGTCCCCGGGATACGACAAAATTGACTATGGTAAAGGCGCGTTTGATGAAGATGGCGGATATCACCGATACGATGCTGACTTCTCTAAAGACTTCTGTATTGATGATAAACCGGGAAGTGATCGATCTGAAATTCGAGATGGAAATGACGACCGAAATGTTTTCATTGATCCGGCCTTACGCACGGGTGGGTTACCGGATTGCTGAAGGACTGGAGTATCCATGTTTAGATAAAATATATTTCAATTATGTCGTTGTTAATTTGGTGGATAATGCCATTAAATATGGCGGTACTCATCCCGTGGTGAAAGTTGACTTTTATACTATCGGTGACAATTATGTGCTGACCGTCGAAGATAACGGTATGGGAATCGCACCCAAAGATCAGAAGCAAATTTTCAAACAGTTCTACCGTGTAAAAAATCAACAAGTGACCAAAACTACCGGTTTCGGACTAGGCTTGACTTTTGTCCACAAAGTAGTTTGTGCATACGGAGGAAGTATCCGGTTGGAAAGTGAATTGGGAATCGGCAGCAAGTTCACCATCACCATACCTCAATAGCTCACGGGGACAGGGCAGTGAGCTATTGTTACGCTTTTTCAATTTTCTCAACCGGTAACCCTGTATATTTGGATATGGTGTCGTACGGTAAACCGTCTACTTTCATTTGGCGGGCTATAACGAGCTTCTCTTTTTCTATACCTTCCACAATTCCTTCTGCTCTTCCAACTTCTATGCCTTTTGTCATTCCTTCTTTAATTCCTTTTGCCATTCCTTTCCGGATAGCGCTGTTATATAGTGTTTTCTCGACACTGATGATATCCCAGAATTTTTCGTAACCCAAAAGCTGTGCTTCGGTGAAAGCAGATTCTTCTACGGCGTTCACGGCTTTTTTTACTTCCGGATTGGCCAACAGCTCAGGCGGCACTTCGCGGGTATGTTCATTGATTTCCGTCAGGAAACGAAGCCAGAGTACTTGCATTTTCTTCTCAGAATAGGTATGTGGGTTGAATTTGGGCAGTTCGACGAAAATCAAGTGTAGGCCTTCGATCACTTTTTCAGTGTGTTCCATGTGTACTAGCTGATAATAATGATAAAAGCCTTCGAGCTCAGGCTCGAATACTTCATTTACCAGATTCAGCGAATATACCGGCTGCAACAGTTCGTATTCCTGACCGGTGTCGATTTGCCGTACATAGGCCTTCGAAGCATTGAACAATACCCGTTGGCGAAACTCCGGAGACCAGATCATTTGCATCTCGACGATAAACTGACGTCCTTCTGCATCGCGGCAGCGGACGTCCACGATACTGTTCTTGCGTAAAGGATTTTCCGGTACGAGTTCGGCCGGAAGGTATTCTATCTCCCTGATCTCATGCCTGGGGTTTAAGGGCAACAGGGCGTTCAGCAAGCTGATCACCAGGTCGGGATGCTCGCCGAAAACATGTTTGAAAGTCAGATCGGCTTTAGGATCGAGATAACGCATAAATTTCCTTTTCTTTTTAATTTAAAGCAAATATAAGAAAAAATAGGCAAATAAAAAATACTGTGTTTGTGAGAGAAAAGATAGCGCAGGGCCCTGTCCCCGCGGGCTATGTTATTTTAAAAATAATTATTTAAATTTACCCCATGTTATAGATCGGGTCTATTGTGAACTCACTCAGTTGTAATTGGTATTTAGTATGAAAAAAGTTGGTGGAAAATTATTGGGATTTGTTTTTGGTGTAGGTATATTGTTTGCTCTTTTGCCAGAGAAACAGGCCGGTGCTCAGGATTTACTTATTAACATTTAATAAAATCGTATGAAAAAAGGAATTTATCTTTTGGGATTAGGAGTCTTGCTGTTGCTGTGTATGGATTTACAGGCAAAAGTACGTCTGCCTCACTTCTTTTCTTCCAATATGGTATTGCAAAGGGATATGCCTATCCGGGTGTGGGGAAAAGCGGATAAGAATGAAGTGATTTCCGTCGCTTTGAATGGAAGTGTGCAAACGGCAAAAACCGGGAAGGATGGAATCTGGAGGGTGGAATTGCCTGCTATGAAAGCCGGGGGACCTTACGACATGCAGATCGAATCCGCAGAGGAGACGATCGGTTTAACCAATATATTGATCGGAGATGTTTGGGTTTGTAGCGGACAATCGAATATGGAGTTCGGTTTGAATAATGTTATAAATGCCGGGCAGGAGATTGCTGCCTCCACTTTGCCGGATATCCGTCTGTTGAATGTTCCGAAAAATATGCAATCGAAGGAGCAGTTCGATCTGGAGCCTTGCGAATGGACTGCCTGTAATCCTCAGACGTCTCCTCTGTTTACGGCTGTCGGTTACTTTTTCGGTAAAGAATTGCAACCCGAAATCGGAGTGCCTGTCGGATTGATTCATACTTCCTGGGGAGGTACCGATATAGAAACCTGGACCAGCTGGGAGACGGCTGTTAAAACCAACGACACTTATAAAAAATATGCCGGAAAGGATCAGGAGAAAGCGATGGGGTATTCGATGGATAATATCAGGTTATATAAAGAAGCCTTGAAAAAAGACAAAGGTTTGGTTCAGAAATGGTATGTTCCGGCTTATAAAACCAAAGGGTGGAAGACGATGGCAGTGCCGAAAGTCTGGGAGGCAGAACTGGCGAACGAAGATGGGATTGTTTGGTTGCGGAAAACCATTGATTTGCCGGCGGGTGTGACAGGAAAAAAAGCCAGAATAAATCTGGGGGCAGTGGATGACGAAGACCTGACCTATGTCAATGGGGTGAAAGTAGGAGAAATGAATTTCTGGATGCCCAACAGGTCTTATGAAATTCCGGCAGGTGTCCTGAAAGGGGGAAATAATGTGATTGCTGTTCGCATTACGGATACCGGCGGCTTGGGAGGAATCCTCGGTAAAGCTGAGGAAGTATACCTGGAAATCGATGGACAGAGATATTCGCTTGCCGGTGATTGGGTGTATAAGCCTTCGGTGGTGACTTCGATGTATAAAGTCAGTGGGATTAGTCCGAATAGCTTCTCTTCCTTGTTGTACAACGGGATGGTGCATCCCTTGATCGGATATGGGATAAAAGGGGTGATCTGGTATCAGGGAGAGAATAATGCGGGCAGAGCTTATCAATATCGTACGTTGTTTCCGGCCATGATAAACGATTGGCGGCAGCAGTGGGGATATGAGTTCCCTTTTCTGTGGGTACAATTAGCTAATTTTATGGCGGTGGAAGATCAGCCGAAAGACAGCGATTGGGCAGAACTTCGTGAAGCACAGAATATGACCCTGAGTTTGCCGAAGACCGGACAAGCCGTTATTACCGATATCGGTGAGGCTTTCGATATTCATCCCAAAAATAAACAGGAGGTGGGGAAACGATTGGCGAAAGCAGCTCTGCAGGTTGCTTACGGACAACCTGTTTTGGGAGAAGGTCCCGTTTATAAGTCTATGAAAGTGGAGGGAGAGAAAGTGATCCTGACATTCGGGAATGTCGGCGACGGATTGACGACCAGCGATCGTAACCGTTATGGGTATGTCAACGGTTTTTCCATTGCCGGAGCTGATCGGAAATTTGTATGGGCAAAGGCTTACATCGATGGGAATAAAGTCGTTGTTTTCAGTGAGAAAGTACCGAATCCGGTAGCTGTCCGTTACGGTTGGAGCAATAATCCTTATGACGACAACCTCGTAAATAGCGCCGGTTTGCTGGCTTCTCCCTTCCGTACAGACCAGTGGAAAGGAATTACCGAAAAATGAGCAGGTTTTTCTGGTTTGACAGAAAAGATCAGTAAAGGCTACGGTTTCTGGTTAGTGCTACGCTGAGTGGTGGAACTTCGTTCCGGGTAAAAAATTCCCTTTCAGAACCGCAGGTTCGCCAATCAGGAGCCTGCAAGGCGACATTGACCAGAAACGAAGTGACACGGATCCATTTAGAGGTGCTCCTTCATCACTTAAGGTTCTTGACGCACTTTATAAACCAATTTAATTCCCGGACTGAATTTTACGGAAGAATCGGTTGGGGGTTGGTATAAAATTTGTTTGCAGGAGGCATGATAGCAAAGGATTGAATAGATAATGAAATATTGACCTGATGAAAGCGATTATTATAACCATAGGGGATGAAATTTTAATGGGACAAATTCTGGACACGAATTCGCAATATATTGCCCGGAGTTTGACCGATATGGGGGTAGAGATTACAGAGATTTTATCGATCCCGGATAAGAGGGACGAGATTTATGAGACGGTGGAATATGCGATGTCTGAGGCGGATTTGATCATCGTAACCGGAGGTTTGGGACCCACGAAGGACGATGTTACTAAAAAGGTACTCGCTGAATATTTCGGTTCACAGTTGAAAATGAACGAGGAAGTATTCGCTCGGCTCGAAGAAATGTTGAAGAGGAGAGGATTGACTATGAACGAAGGAAATCGCTCCCAGGCTTTATTGCCGGATAATTGCCGGATTTTACGTAATGATAAAGGTACAGCTTCGGGAATGTGGTTCGAAAAAGGCTGGAAGTCACTGATCTCTTTACCGGGAGTACCCTTCGAAATGGAACATTTGATCGATACTTCCGTGATGCCGGAATTGAAAAAGAAGTATCCGCATTTACAATTGGAATACCGGATGCTGAAAGTATACGATGTCCCAGAATCCCAATTGGCACAAATGCTGGAAAATTGGGAAGATGCCTTAAAAGAGGGATTGAAATTGGCTTATCTTCCTTCTCCGGGACTGGTGAGATTACGTATTACGGCGAAAGGGGAAAGTGTAAAACACCTGGATGAATGTTACGAAAGCCTGAAAGAAGTATTAAAGGACGTGAGATATGCCGAGGGAGACGACGTTCTGGAGAAACAATTAGGCGAACTGTTGCGTAATAAGAAAGTCACTATGGCCACGGCCGAGAGTTGTACAGGAGGTTACATCGCTCATTTGATCACTTCTATTGCAGGGAGTTCGGATTATTTTAAAGGAAGTGTAGTTTCCTATGCGAATGAGGTGAAAGTAAATGTATTGGGAGTGAATGCCGCAGATTTGGAACGGGAAGGAGCTGTGAGTGAGGCTGTGGTATTACAGATGGCCGAAGGAGTAAGAAAGATCACCGGAGCAGATTATGCGGTGTCGACCTCAGGCGTAGCAGGACCGGGAGGTGGCACGCCGGAGAAACCGGTAGGGACGGTTTGGATCGGAGTAGCGACACCCCGGAAGAGTTATGCAAAATTGTTCACTTTTTCGTTTACCCGCGAAAGGAATATAGCGAAGGCAGCCTCTAAAGCCATGGAAATGTTGCTGGAAGAAGTGAGGGAAAACGAAAAGTAGAAGAGGATATGATGAAGCGACGTTATATGATACCTTTACTGATCCTTGTTGTTTTAGGCATTGCCTATTGGGCGGGCCCCCGGCTACCTCGTACGGAATTGAATACGGACCTACCGGATCTACCGGTTGGAATCGACCGTATCAGTGAGTATGTGCAGGACAGGGAGGCTCGGTTACCGGTGAAGCCCGATAATCAGGGAATCATTTTATGGGGAGATTCGGTTGCTCAGCCTACAACCTACGTATTGCTTTATCTGCATGGATTTACGGCCAGCCGTTTCGAAGGCCAGCCGATCATATCCGATTTTGTAAAAGAATTTAGAGTGAATGCTTATCTTCCCCGGCTGGCGGCCCACGGCTTGCAAGGTACGGAGGCTATGCTCGGTATGACGCCGGCTAATCTTTACAATTCGGCTAAAGAAGCCTTGGTGATCGCTCACAAATTGGGGAAGAAAGTTATTATAATGGGGACATCCACCGGTTGTACGTTAGCTTTGATGTTAGCGGCCGATTTTCCCAGGCTGGTGGATGCCCTGATCTTATATTCACCGAATATTAAAATTAAAAATCCTATGGCCCCCTTGTTGAGCGGTCCCTGGGGATTACAGATCAGCCGGGCCGTACATGGAGGGAAATATGCCGTTTCGGATGATCCGGCAGATAGTGAAGATTGTAAATACTGGTATTGTAAATACCGCTTGGAAGCACAGGTTTATTTACAGCAACTGCTGGATATGAGAATGAACCGACGGGAATTCGAAAAAGTCTCTCAGCCTGTTTTTTTAGGTTATTATTACAAAGATTCCGATCATCAGGATGAGACGATAGAAGTTAAAGCGGCGTTGAACATGTTCGATGAATTAGGAACTCCTAAAGACGAGAAACGGGCCGTTGCTTTTCCGAATGCAGGCGTACACGTTATTGCCTGTGGTTTATCGTCGAAAGCTATTCCTGAAGTCAGACAACAAACTTTCGATTTTGCCCGTCAAGTTTTGGGTATGAAATAATTCTTCCAACACGTTTGTCAATAAATTATACAAGTATTGTCTGTTTTTTTGACAGATTTAAGGTGCTGTTTATTTGATAAATATCTGAATATAAATTTATTAGTTAAATTGGCATGTCGATTGTGGATCTAGGGTAAAATCCATATTCCTATGATCGATATTAAATTATTTGTACGCAACCTGATTCACAATAAGCTTTATTTTGCTATTACGGTTTTGGGATTTGCTATCGCATTGACTTTTGTACTGGTGTTGAGTGTTTATATTCGTCAGGAACTATCGGTAGACCAATTTCATCAAAATAAAGACCGGATTTATCGGGTGGTCGATGAAGAGGGATCGTATTGGGGGGCTGTGATTGGTAGCGAACTGCAAAGTAAATATCCTGAGATCGAATGTTATACAAGATATTATAATCAGAACTATATGGTAGAAATTCCTCATCAGGAAAAAATCCTGATGCAAACAGCTCTGATCGATTCTTCATTTTTCCGGAGTTGTTTTACTTCTGTCTGAGATTGGCGTAAGCGGTAGGCAGACAAAAGGGTCGCTATCAGTTTGGCATTATCCCAGGGTTTGACGACAAAGTCGGTAGCCCCTTCTTTCACTGTTTTTACGGCCAGTTCGATGTCTGCATAAGCTGTAAATAGGACGACCGGTAGATCGTTGCTTATTTTCCGTATTTCTCCCAGCCAGAAAATACCTTCGTTTCCATTATTTATACCACTGGAAAAATTCATGTCCAACAATACGACATCGATATTTTCCGTTTCCAGCATCGCAGGAATCCGGTTGGGATTACTGATGGTGATCACTTTTTTAAAAGTGCCGCTGAGCAGCATATCGATGGCTGCCAATACACCTTTATTGTCGTCAACAATGAGGATGGTACCTTGTTTTGTCATATGGAAAATTATAGCTATGCAAATATAATAATTATCGACCGGCCTGACTTCCCTAAAAGAATAAAGATAATGAATTCCGGAAGTTTTTCCTGTTCTCCCGGAGGTTGTTTATAGAAAGGTCCGTTGCTTTAATCTTTCACACCACAAGTTTCGGTGACGATCTGCCCGTCGAAAAGATTGATTACCCGATGAGCATAGGAGGCATCGTGCTGGGAGTGAGTCACCATTATGATGGTCGTACCTTCCTGATTCAATTCGGTCAGTAGGTTCATCACTTCCGTACCGTTACGTGAATCCAGGTTACCCGTCGGTTCGTCGGCCAGGATTAATTTGGGGCTTGCTACTACGGCACGGGCAATGGCTACACGTTGTTGCTGTCCGCCGGATAATTGCTGCGGAAAGTGCTTGGCCCGGTGGCTGATGTTCATCCGGTCGAGAATATGGGATACAATCTCTTTCTTTTCACTGGCTTTCTTCTTCAGATAGATCAAAGGCAGTTCGACGTTTTCATATACATTCAGTTCGTCGATCAGATTGAAACTCTGGAATACGAAACCGATATTTCCTTTACGTACCTGAGTACGCTGTTTCTCTTTTAGGTGTCCTACCTCTTCGCCGTCGAAATAATACTTCCCGTCTGTCGGATTATCCAGCAGGCCGATGATATTCAGTAAGGTTGATTTACCGCAACCGGAAGGGCCCATGATCGCTACGAATTCTCCTTTTTTTACTTCCAGCGAGACGTTATTTAATGCAGTAGTCTCCACTTCTTCCGTGCGGAACACTTTACTTAAATTTTCTATTTTTATCATAAGATTGAAGATTGAATTTTGTATTTCTCTATACTATTATTGTGCCAAATAATTAAGTCGCTTATATTCAATGTGTTAATTGTTTTGCTCTTGAATCGGATTGTCTATTTTTTTTACATTGTTGTCTCGTTTTTTTACATATTCAAAATAGAAATCGATGTTATCTATTTGATTAACAGATGATTAATAAATTGGCATATAATTGGTTATTATCCGGTTAAAAAGATATGAATTTTTTATGTTTTCTATTTCATTAAAAATGATTTTTCGTTCCTGGGCGAGAAATAAAATTTATTTTGTAATTTCGATGTTGAGCTTGATTATTGGCTTGACATGTAGTGTTTTATTGATTGGTTTTGTAGCTAACGAGTATAATATAGCTCATGTGGTGAAAGGAGGAGGGCAATGGTATTTATTACAAGAGCAGAACGTATATTATAGTAATGAAGAGGTTATGGCCAACCATACCCTTAATGGAGGGCGTGCCGTCGCTATTCAGCGTTCTTTCCCTGAAGTCGAAGATATCTGTGTGTGCCATGACGATCACAAACAGATTAAAAAGAATAGTGGTGAAACAATACCTTATGCTGCTATTTATGCAGTTACTCCTAATTTCGCCGATTTGTTTCAGCCTGAACTTTTGGCTGGAGATCTGAAAGAGACTTTACGGGATCCTTCGGGTGTAGCTGTTACCCGCTCTTTTGCCCGGAAAAATTTCGGACGCGAAAATATTTTAGGAGAGACATTGTTGTTAGTGGGCTATAGCCAATACCTCAAAGATGGACGATTACAAAATGTGGAGGAAGAAAAGGTCTATATGGTAAAAGCAATTGTGGACGACAAAAGCAAAAGTTATCTGCAATATGATTTATTGATCCATTTACCGGAATCCGATTATGCACTTACCCGTGTATCCTGGGTGAATAGCTATTATAGCTTTCTGAAACTGGGGAAAGAGGGCCGGAAAGATAAACTGGAAAAAAAACTGAATCAGGACGAGACCTATCGGAAACAATACGATATTCAGGGAAAACAACAGTTAAGACCGTTGAGTCAGGTGTATTTTTCGGGTGATCAGCAAATCGGTTTTATTAAATCGCGCGATCGGGTTGCCCTGTATTTAGCCGGAAGTATCGCTATCGCTATTCTGGTGATTGCTTGCTTTAACTATATCAACATCAGTATGACGAAATCATTGCAACGCCTTAAAAATACCAACCAGCAAATGATTTTCGGAGCGACCGGACAGGAAATACGTGGCCAATTGATAGCAGAAACTTCGATACAGGCCGCTATTGCTTTGGTTATTGCTGTTTTACTGATCAAGGGGTGCTTGCCCGCTTTCAATCGATTTATGAAAGCAGACCTGGTTTTGAGCGATTTGGTAGAAGGGATTTCGGGAGGATTGATGTTGATTTTACTGGTTATAGTTATTTTGGGACCTTCTTTGTATATTTTTTCAAGGATCGGCAAAAATTCACTGAACGATATGATGAAAACCGGATTGGTGCAACGTCCTAAATTGGTTACGGGAATGGTGGTGGCACAATTCGTTATTTCGGTCGTATTGGTCGTTATGGTGTTGGGAATCGCACAACAAATGGATTACGTGGGACATGTCCGTCCGGATAGTGACCGGATCCTGAGTTTATATGCAAATCATCCGGAGGGCGGACAATGGAAACAGTTTACCGGACAGTTGCAGGGGATTCCTGAAGTTGAAGATTATACTTCCAGCGATATATTGAGTTGCGGGGCTTTCTCTGCCAGAGGAATAAGTGCGATGATTATGGGGGGAGATGAGCGTTTTCTACCGTTTTTCGGACTGAAATTAGTGAAGGGAAAAGGATTCTCTCCCTCGGCGCCTAACGATGCTGTATTGGTGAACGAAGCATTTGTAAAAAAAATGGCGATTCAGGAACCGGTGAATTATCGGTTGGTATGTAATGGTGAGCATTTAATTGTCGGGGTTGTCGAGGATTTTGTTATCGATAACCTGAGTCGACAGATTCAACCCCTTTTAATCGAATATAATTCCACTTCATACAACACTTTGGTAAAGATAAAGGAAGGAAGTATGTCGGTGGCTATTCAAAAAATAAAGGAATTATGGAAAAAAATTTCGGGAGATGAGGAAGGATTAAAATTTCGGACTATGGCCGGAATGTATGAGGATCTGCACCAAGAGGAGCAGAGGGTATTGCAAATGGTCGTACTTTTTTCATGGATCAGTTTGTTCCTGACTGCTTTGGGATTATTCGGTTTAGCCTGGTATTCGGTGGAAAGCCGGATGAAGGAAATCGGTTTGCGTAAGATCAATGGGGCTACACAAAGACAAGTTGTCGGATTGTTGTGTATCCGCTTTATCAAGTGGATCGCTATCGCGTTGGCGATCGGATTACCGATGGCGTTATACCTGATCGAACAATGGAGAATGCAGTATGTATTCCGGCCACAACTGACTGTCTGGATATTTATCGCAGCAGCTTTTATCGTGCTGGCCGTGGGGATACTTACGGTAATCTGGCAATCCTGGAAAGCGGCCCGGGTAAATCCCGCAAAAATTATAAAAACGGATTGAGTTGTAATATTATAAGTTTTCAATCGTCTTAGAGATTAGGGGCAGGAAATTGAACAGACTTTTGGGATGCCTTTGATGCGAAGTTTTGGACTAACCATTTAAATAGAAAACTATGCGTAAAATTTTATTCTTTTTATTCGTATGCTGGGGGACGATCGGTATGGGCGTAGCCCAGGAACAAGTGAAAATTTCCCGTTTCCAGGGAGAGCGGGTTACGGGATTGGATATTTCCGGGGCATTCGATATTACAATCCGGCAAGGAGAGGATACAGGTGTCACATTGAGTATTCCGTCTCATTATGAAGATAATCTGGTGTTTGAAAATTGGGGAGGAACGGTAAAGGTTGGCTTTAAAGGCCGGATTAAGAAACATTCTAAAAATGAAAAATTTACAGCTGAAATCGTCTGTTCCTCCCTGGAAGAAGTTCTGCTTAGTGGGGCATGTAAATTGAAAGGAACGGGTGATTTTACGGCTCAAACGGTAAAATTTGACTTGAGCGGAGCAGCTACGGCTGTTTGGGATGGTAATTTCAAGGTGGTAAAGATCGGAAAGATCGATTTGTCAGGGGCTTCACAACTACAGTTGAATGTTGAGGTTCCTGAGGTTGAGGTAGAAATTAGCGGGGCTGCAAAGCTGGCCTTGACAGGAGAGGCAGACAGCGGGGAGATCGAATTATCGGGGGCGTCGAAAGCGAATCTGGAAAATTTCGTTTTGAAAAATCTGGCTTTGGCTACTTCAGGGGCTTCAAATGCGTCGGTAAATGTAACCGAAACGCTCGAAGTAGAAGCTTCGGGAGCTGCTCATGTCAGTTATTCGGGCAATCCCAAGGTGACCTCTCACGTTTCGGGTGCTGCTTCATTGAAACAACGGTAAGACGATAAATGAAAAAGAAACCCTCTGATCGGTCTGTATAAAATCGAAAGTTTACCGATGAGAGGGTTTTGTTTTACCGTCGGGGGGATGTTGCTTATCTGCAATACCGGCGTACGTAAGTTCCGGCACTCTGAATCCCTAAGCTTTGGGCCTTTCGCCAGTCTTTACAGGCTTCTGTTTTCTTTCCTGTTTTATAATAAGCTATGCCCCGGTTTGCATAAATAGCCCCGTTATCAGGATTCAATTTTAAGGCATAAGTGAAATCCGGGATAGATTTACTACATTCGTTGATCTTCAGATAACAACTGGCTCTGTTTTGGTAGTAAGCATAGACCAATCCGAAATCTTCTCCGTTTTTCTGAGCATATTTGATAGCCAGGCTATATTCAGCGATCGCTTTTTGAAAATTGTTTTCGTTTTGATAAATGTTACCTAGATAATAACAGATTTCATCGTCTTCTTCGAATATAGCTTTAGCTTTAATTAAATACTGTTTTAAGATGGAGATTTGATTGGTATGGGAACAGGCTGTGTTCAGGGACAAATACATTTCCCGGATTTTGGGCTCTAAACGAATGGCTGCCAAGAGTTTCTGTACGGCATCGGTATAATTACCGTTTTCAATGTCTTCATTGGCTGAATTTAAGAGTTCGACGGGTTTGTTTACCGCATTAATATCCATTTGTCCAAGTACCAGCCTACTTGTGGTCATAAAAAAGATAAGGAAGAGATTGAATTTCTTCATATACAAATGTAAATTTAGTTAGTAGTGGTTATTGTTCATTCACGCTTTCAAAAATAATAAAATTTGCCAAGAAAGTCATAATTTTCCTAAAAATATCTAGTTTATTTGTTAAGAATGTAACAAATAAATACACTGGAAGTTTTTTTTATACCAGGGAAATCGTTCGGAAAGGAAAGATTTGTGTTCTTTCTGATCGCTATTTCGTTTATAAAATCGCCCCTGCAACACTTTTTACAGTTGCAGGGGCGACCGGTCGGAAGTTCCACGAAAGGGGAATTTTGCAGGGAACTATAAACTTAATAAATTTTCAGCGACGAAGGGAGTGACTTTACAAACTGCCTTACAGGCCGAGTGTCTGAAGCCCTTGCTGGAAATAAATATCTTTGGGTATTCCTGCCTGGGCGATACGATCCAGATCTTTTTGAAGGATAGGGGAAACTATTCCTTTGGTTGCAATTAGCTGGCTGGCTTTGTCGTAGTCGCCGTCTCCTTCGAGGGTGATGTATTCACCGGCGATGATTTCGATGTCTTTTTTCATTTTTTCAAAATCTATCGTATAGTATCCCTTGTCTGTATCCCGGGTAATAGCCCCGCTTTCAATAAAATGGGCAAATTGCATCATATTGGCTTTTCCATGGGCACTGGCAGCGCCGAAACGGCAGGAACGGAAAATACCGGCGATAAAGGTTACATAGTTATCCATCAGGTCTTTATTCTGAATCACTCCCCACTCCGCGAGTTTGGTGATGCAGAATAACCCCAGGATATCTGCCTTTCCTTCTTCGATAGAAGTATAATTATCCTTTAGAGCACCCCGGACATCCTGGTTGCCTTGCAAGGTATACTTTACGCCGAGGCCATGGGCTACTTCATGAAACATCGTATTTTCAAAAAAAGCGTCGAAACGAATGTGTTTTTGTTGTTCCGGGTCGATGACGAGTCGGGCGATAGGCACTACCATTTTGTCGAATTTGGCTTGCATGGAATTTTTTAGTTGCAGTTTCCGGCTTCCTTTGGCTGCATGTACACGGGGATCGTTAGGTAGGTTTATGGCGATATTTTTACTACCGGCATTGCAATCACCGGCATAATAAATGACGTCGTAAGCGTTCATATCCGGATTTGCGTTGGCTTTCTCTTTTTTGTAAGCTGCGGGTACAGGGAGATTCTCCTGTAGTTTAGGAAGATATTGGGCATATAAAGAGAGTTTTTTACTCCAATCTTTATCTTTTACCAGGATCTGTCCCGAGTGAGAGGCTTTGTATCCGAACAGAGCGTCTTCATAGGTTTCGATAGGACCGATAACAATGTCTAACGTATTGTCTTTCATATCCATCCACGCCAGGTCACTTTTCAGATAATCATCGGTCAGCAAGGCTTCGGAACGGAGAGTCAGATAATTGCGCAGACCTTCGTCTTCAGCTAGCTGCGCTGCCTGTTTTAAAAGAGAAGCGGCTTTTCTGATTTGTTCGGGATAAGCTTCGTGGTAAGGGATTACTTTCAATGCCCCTTTTTCATCCCTGCGAACGATGCTGTACCAGTCGGTTTTACGCGGATCCTGAAGAGCTTCGAATTCTGATTTGGTCATATCCTGAGGGTAGAAATTGGCACCGAGAGGTTTAGGACCGGCAGTTTCGAGAAAGGGCCGGTTGGCGTCGAGCCTATCCCAGGGACCGTAGTTGATAGAAAGGTATTTGATCAGGGCAGAGTCTGTAATACCCTCGAAAAGTTGTTCTTTATCTCCGTAGGCTGTCTGCCAGTAGATCGCTTCCATCTGATCGGCAGCTTCGATAAGCAGAGGGAGCATTTGCTTTTCTTTTTCCGTTAGTTTACTCAAATCGGTAGTCAGGGGAAATTCAGCATATTGATCTGCTAATTCCTGATAGGGGGAGGCGGTCCGATCGGAAGCTTTTTTAGCTTCTTTGCAGGCTCCTAGAAGGAGGAGGGTAGCTAATAAGAAAGTTATTCTTCTCATATTTTCTCTATATTTAATGGTTTATTATATTTCTGTTCAATTCTCCGATCAATAGAGCTTTATCGAATAAGAGAATTCCTTCGGAAGCAACGACGATATACCGGCTACCGACTACGTATAGGGCAGAACCGAACAAACTGGAATCGATGGTTTCAAGCGTTGCCAATCTAAGGTTTTCCCCGAACTCGGAAAGCGTGAGAGCAACGGAATCTATTGGCTGATTCAGGTCGGTGCGGGTGACTGGATAGCCTTGTTCTGTTTTCATCGGTTCGGTTGTTAGCCGAAGAGGCTACTTGGCCGAAAATCTTCCGGTTGATAGCCTCTTCAGATTGATTATTTTTACTTCAGCCATTTATCCAGCCATGCTTTAAAGGTCCGCTGCCAGAGAATGCCGTCCTGACAGCCGGTTACCCAGTGACATTCGTTGGGGAAATAGAGGAATTGAGCCGGAACTCCGCGCATGCGTGCAGCATTGAAAGCCGCCATTCCTTGAGATACGTCGATCCGGAAATCTTTCTGCCCATGGATGACTAAAATAGGAGTATCCCAATTACCGACGAACAAATCCGGCGAATTGGCGAAGGTACGCTGAGCTATTTTGTTATCCTTTTCCCAGGGAGCACCACCCATATCCCAGTTGGCGAACCACATTTCCTCGGTCGTATTGTATTGCATTTTTAAGTCGAAAATCCCACAGTGTGCAATAAATGCTTTGAAACGTTTATCGTGATGGCCGGCTAAATAATATACCGAATATCCCCCGTAAGAGGCCCCTACACATCCGAGCCGGTTTTCATCGATATAAGGTTCTTTTTTAGCTTCGTCGATAGCGGAAAGGTAATCCTTGATGTTCTGACCGGAATAATCCCCGCTGATTTGTTCCAGCCATTCCTGGCCGAATCCCGGCAGACCACGGCGGTTGGGAGCTACAATAATATAACCGTTCGCAGCCATCTGCTGGAAGTTCCAGCGATAACTCCAGAATTGACTGACTGTACTCTGAGGACCGCCTTCACAATACAGGATGGCCGGATATTTCCGATTAGGATCGAAATGCGGAGGATATATCATCCATACCAACATGTCTTTATTATCCGTTGTTTTGATCCACCGTTTTTCTACTTTTCCCATAGTCAATTGGTCCAGAATAGGTTTATTGACAAATGATAATTCCTCGTCTTTGCCTGTAGCCGGATCCACTTTGTAGATTTCGGCCGGTTTACTCATAGACACTTTGGTGGCAAGTAACATTTTTCCGGTCGGAATCACGGAAGTATAATTGTGAACTCCATCGGTATGTTTGGTGATTCTTCCGGTCGGAATATCCAGAGAGTAAATTTCATCGGTAGCATGCCAGTCGGAGATAAACCAGATGGTATTATCGTCTCCCCATTTCAGGCCTTCTGCGTTCTGGTCGAAACCTTCGCTGAAATCATTTTTTTCTCCGGTGGTCAGATCCATGACATAGAGACGGATTTTATCCGCTTCATAGCCTTCCCGTTCCATACTTTCCCAAGCCATGTACCGGCCATTGGGAGAGATGACCGGATTCTTGTCATATCCCATCATGCCTTCGGTCAGGTTGACAGTTTCCCCGTTCTCCGTATTATAGGCATACAGATCGGTATTCGTAGATTCGGCATAGTCGATACCGATCTTTTTGCGACAGGTATAAATTAGTTTTTTCCCGTCTTTCGTCCAGGCCAATTGTTCTACACCTCCCCAGGGACGCACCGGAGATTCCCAACGTTCACCTTCCATGATGTCTTTTCCGGTAGTAATCGGTTGTGCCGGCACGTAATCGGCTATAAAAAGATGGGTGTAAGCATCTACCCAATCGTTCCAATGGCGGTAAAATTGATCGTCGACGATGCGGGCTTTCGCTTTGGGTAGATCAGGATACAGGTCCTGTACCGTGGGTTCGAGCTGTACATCTTTCAGATAAACGATCTTAGACATATCGGGTGCATAGACGTATCCGTTGATTCCGTCCGGTATATCGGTTACCTGGCGGGGATTACTGCCGTCGGGATTCATTTCCCAAAGCTGCCCTTTGGCCAGGTAAGTAATGAATTTACCATCCGGTGTCCATCCCGCGTCCGATTCGTTGTAGTCGGTATCGGTGAGACGGGTGGTTTGGCCCTCCGGCAGATTCATCAGGTATAAATCGCTATACCCCCGGTCTTCTTCTTTATTGAAATAAGTAATATCGTATACGGCTTTACTACCGTCCGGCGATACGCTAACGTTTCCGATTCTTCCGAAAGACCAAAGTACTTCAGGAGTCATGACGTCGGAGGAAAGTTTTATTGCGGGGGGAGTATACCCTTTTTGATTTTGAGAATTGTCGTTTGGTACATGACAAGCCATACAAGACAATAAAATAAGTGATGGAATGATCGATTTTTTCATAGTTATAAATAATGAAATATACAAGGACCGATCTTGATTTTGTTTATAAAGTCATTGCACACCCTACGCGCCCTTTTTTCAGGGCTACAGCGGTCATTCGTTTTCATAACTCTTGTAACCTCTGTAACCCTTGTAACTTCTATAACTTTAGTAATCCGACCGGCACACACGCTTAATTGTCTGTCTCTTCATTTGCAGATTCCGCTAATTCCGGTTCATCTGTTTTGCCATTGAAGGTGGCGACAATTTTTTGTTTCAGCTCTTCAGCCAGTTCCGGATTGTCCATGATCAATTGTTTCACCGTTTCCCGTCCTTGGCCCAGTTTGTTTTCACCATACGAGAACCAGCTACCGCTTTTTTTGATTACGTTACACTCTACCCCCAGATCGACAATTTCTCCGGAGAGAGAGATGCCTTCACCGTACATGATGTCGAATTCTGCTTTCCGGAATGGAGGCGCAACTTTGTTTTTCACGACTTTCACCCGGGTATGGTTGCCCAGAATTTCTTCGCCGTCTTTGATCGGGCCGATTTTACGAATATCCAAACGTACGGAAGAATAGAATTTCAGGGCATTTCCACCGGTCGTGGTTTCGGGATTTCCGAACATCACTCCGATCTTATCCCGCAACTGGTTGATAAAAATACAACAAGTATTGGTTTTACTGATCGTGCTGGTCAGTTTGCGTAATGCCTGTGACATCAGGCGGGCCTGTAAGCCCATGACACTGTCTCCCATGTTACCTTCTATCTCGGCTTTAGGGGTCAGAGCAGCGACAGAGTCGATCACGATGATATCTATGGCTGCCGAGCGGATCAGCTGATCTGCAATTTCCAGGGCTTGTTCACCGTTATCCGGCTGTGAAATAAACAAATTTTCGACGTCTACACCTAATTTCTCCGCATAAGAACGGTCGAAAGCATGTTCGGCATCGATGATTGCCGCTATACCTCCCTGTTTTTGGGCTTCGGCAATAGCATGAATAGCTAATGTCGTTTTACCGGAAGATTCCGGTCCGTAAATTTCGATGACCCGGCCTTTGGGATATCCACCAACACCTAATGCTTTATCGAGTGCAATGGAACCCGAAGGAATTACCGGAATGTTCTCTACCTGATTGTCGCCAAGCTTCATGATACTTCCTTTTCCGAAGTTTTTTTCAATCTTGTCGAGAGTCAGTTGGAGCGCTTTCAGTTTTTCAAGATTCGTTTCTTTTAATGCCATAATATTTGTTTAGTTACTGAGTTTCTGAGTTTCTAAGTTTCTGAGTTTCTAAGTTTCTGAGTTGAATTTTGATTCATTTCTTTAATATCTGTTCTGCTGCATTTTTGGTATTTACCTTAGTGATGACTCTTTCGATGATTCCTTGCTCATCGATGATAAAAGTGGTCCGAAGGACGCCCATATATTTTCGTCCGTACATGGATTTTTCAGCCCATACTCCATAGTCTTCTAAGATTTTTTTATCCGTATCGGCTATCAGATTGAAAGCTAAATTGTATTTGGCGATGAACTTTTGGTGTGAACCGGCGGAGTCCGGGCTAATCCCGACCACTTCATATCCTTGTGCAGTCAGCGTGTCATAATTATCGTTCAGGCTGCAAGCTTCGGCCGTACATCCGGAAGTGTTATCCTTCGGATAAAAATAAAGGACTAATTTTTTACCTTTGAAATCTTCTGAGGTGATTTCTTTACCATCCTGGTTTATGCCTTTGAAAAAAGGCGCTTTATCTCCTTCTTTTAGCGATGTCATGATATCTTGGGATTTTAATGCTATATTACAAAAGTAGCGATTTTTTGCTGAATTCCGATATTTTTTATTCAATAATGTGATTCTGTTTTAGCCATAGAAATAGAACAAATGTTACGGCTACTGAAATAAATTGCAAGCCAGTACAATACGAAAAATAATATGAACCCGGAAAAAGAAGAAAAAGAAGGTTTCTATGTCCGAAGAAGAACTGTTTTTGATGAGAAAGCTTTATCTTTGGAAGATGAATGAAAAACCATTTTAAAACTTATTTAATCTGTCATGATGGAGTTTATCGATTCTTATAATTTAACCGGACTTGTGATCGGAATCAGTACTTTTTTAATCATAGGCTTGTTTCATCCGGTAGTGATCAAATGTGAATATTATTTCGGAACGCGTTGTTGGTGGATATTCCTGATTTTCGGTGTTTTAGGCATCATTTCGTCTTTGTATGTCCGGCAAGTCTTGTGGTCGTCTTTATTGGGGGTTTTCGCCTTTTCTTCTTTTTGGACGATCCTGGAGGTCTTCGAACAAAAAGGAAGGGTAAAGAAGGGATGGTTTCCGATGAATCCGAAACGGAAAAAGGAATATGAATCATGAAAAAAATAATTCGGTGTTTTTATGGAAGAGGTTTTAAAACAATTGAATGAGCTGTGCCGGGATACGCTGGTTGACAATTTGGGTATGGTATTTACTGCGGCCGGGGAAGGATGGCTGGAAGCCAGGATGCCTATCGACCGGCGTACCTGTCGTCCGGACGAAGCTTTACACGGTGGTGCTAATATGGCTTTGGCCGAGACGGTCGGAGGAGCTTTGAGTTCTATGTCGGTTCCGCCCGAAAACCGTTTCCACGTATTCGGTATCGAGGTGAATGGAAACCATATGAAACAGGCACAAGGAGGATATGTCGTCGCTAAGGGTACTTTTATTCATCAGGGAAAACGTACCCACGTCGTTCAGGTCGAAATACGGGACGAATACGGAACACTGGTAACGGTCAACCGGGTGACGAATATGATTGTCTGAGGAGTGATTTGCACAATATGATTTCTTTTTACATCCATTAAAAAAACATGGCATAAAAGTTGATAATTTTTTTACGGGAAAATAAAAATTAGTGTTCCATTAAAAACAATTTAAGTATGAAAAGATTATTTATTTTCGGGGTATGCGCCCTCGTGGTGCTGTGCATGGCCTCTTGTTATCCGGAAGGACCGGATTATGTCCATGAAAAGGACATTGCTTTGACTCATTATGATGAAAAAGCGGATTTTTCTACTTTAAAAACATTCGTTATTCCGGATTCTGTCGTGTATGTTCAGGGAGATTCTAATGCGACGGGATTGGCTAACGAATTGAAGGAGGAGATACTTTCTCTGGTAAAGCAAAATTTCGAAGCGTATAATTACCAGCTGCTGACAGACGAGGAAGCTGAAGCTCAGACGCCTGATTTTGTCGTAACGGTAACTGCTTTTGCAACTCCGACTTTCAGCTACAATTCCTGGGGAAACTATTGGGGCTGGTATCCCGGTTGGGATTGGTTCGGCTGGGGAGGAGTCTGGGGTGGTTGGTATCCTTGGTATCCCTGGTATAGCGGAGGATATTATTATGCTTATGACAAAGGTACGGTGGTTATCGATATGCTGGATGCGAAAAAGGCCGATAAAGAAACCAAACGGGTACCGGTATTGTGGACAGGGATGGTCGATGGTATCCTGGCCGGAAATCAGAACTATCTTGCCGAACGCCTGGAGAAAAATATCAACCAGTGTTTTATTCAATCCCCTTATCTGAAAACGACTAAATAAAGAAAGCGATGAAAAAGATTATAATGATACTATTGGTTGTGTTCGGCCTGGGTGTTGGAAGCCGGGCACAGGCTCAGATGCTGAATCTAAATTATCAGATGTCCTTACCTTTGGGCGATCAGCATGATTTTATCTCTAAAATGAGTTTTCGTGGGTTTTCCATGGATTATCACTATTTCCTGAGCGAGCGTCTGGCGGTCGGTGCCAGCCTGGGATGGAATACTTTGTATAAGCATCTGGATTATGCAACCGGTCATTTTACCATGAACGGGGAGAAAGTGACCATCTCCGGGGACCAGTTCAGATACCTGAACGTTGTACCCCTGATGGCCAGTGTCCGTTATTTTTTTACGGATGGAGATGCTGTCCTGCTACCATATGCCGGTATCGGTATCGGAACCAACTGGGCTGAAATGCGGCTGGAAGTGGGAGACCTGCTGGCTAAAGAAAAAGGCTGGCAGTTCGCTTTTGCCCCTGAAGTCGGAGTAGTGGTACCTTTCTCCGAATCGGTCGGATTGAATGTGGGGGCACAATACCGCTACAGTGTAAAAGCCAGTGGCTTACCCACGCTTCAGGATCTCGGGATTAAAGTCGGGTTATCTTTTAACTGGTAAATAAATGGTTGTCCATAAAGTCAAGTACTTTAATGGACAACCTTTCTTTTTATTCCAGTTTATAGTCCCATTGTTTCAAGGCATAATCCCAATGTTTTTCGACTAATTCGACGGTTCGGGTTTCGTATTTATAAGCGTTTTTCTTGTAGCCTTTTTTCTTGTCTAAATAAGCCGCAATGTCTGCTTTGGCGGCTTCAAAACCCGGAATGGCAAGTGTCCGGTAAATCTTTTCGGTCATCGCCAGGGCATCCGCCTCGAAATCTTCGAATTTTATTTCGATCAGATTACCTGCCGGGATCAGCTTTTTATCTTCTTCATATTTCCGATACAAACGGGTATATACTTCGAGGATGTTTTTTTCCAGCTCCTCCGGAGAAATTTTCTGCAATTGCAAAGGGATAATGGTATTCGTGAAAAAACTCCGGGTAGATTCGAATACCGTATAAGGATTCCGCATCAAATAGATAAATTTGGCATTGGGGAACATTTCCAGGATTTCTTTCACCTTGCCGGTATGCGGGGGATTTTTACTGAGAAATTGGCTGCCCTGGGTATTCCAGAGGGAGATTTTGATCAGTTTCAAAAATGTCTCCCTGAACATCCGGTGTTCTTCGGGAGTAGCTGTTTTCATGGTCAGAAACCGGTCACAATATTCCAGCATATTCTGAGGCAAAAACCAGAAATCATAATAGGAGCAAGGCATCATATTGGATAAGGCAAACTCTTCCTCCTGAGGCAAGTCGACGTTGAGCTCCATGTTATCGGTAGGGCGTTTGTCCGGCATTAACCAAGCCATCGTTTTCTTAAACATCGGCTGTCCCCACATCATCATATGGGGAAAAACAGTTTGATAGGTCGTCGTATAACCGAAATGTTTATCATGAGCCAATACATTGTGTACAAAGGTGGTACCACTACGCCAGTGCCCTAAAATAAAAACCGGCTCCATGTTGATCGCCTGATTTTTCAGGCGTTTGTCGTATCTCCGGTCCTGTATCGGTTTCAGGCAACTCAATAACCGACAGATGGCTTTGGTCAATTGATATTTCGTTTTATATCCTTTCCCGATCGTTTGTCCTTGTGTGATTCCTTTAAAAGTTTTCCAGTCTGCACCCACCAAAGTATTTACCGGAAGTTTTTGAAATTCTAGTACACCCATTTCGATAAAATATATGCTCTTTTATATCGCCTAACTGATTTATTTATTGAATTATTTTCACCGTAATCCCTTGACGGTCGAGTTCCTTGGCCACTTTTTCGATGGCTGTAAAGTGTTCGCTGCCGATGCCCAGTTTCGAAAGATTGATTTCCGGAATTTCCAATTCCTGCATGTCTTTCCTTTCGACTTTATCGATAATCATACCGACAGCACAGGTATTGTTGGTAATCGGATCGATCAGAATAAAAGCGCCTGTGTTTTTATTTTGGGAATAAGGATCGAAAAATAAAGGTTTACCTGTCGTGAAAATGACACGTGCAATTTCATTCAATTCCAAGGCGTCTGCGGCAGATTGTTCTAAAGTATTCACATTTACTTTATACCGGATTTTATCGATCTTGGCCCGGGTCAGATTCGTAGTATGTTTAATAAAGAATTGTTCTTCCGGATCCATTTTCTTCTCATCCATCCATACCAGCATGGCTTCGAAATTACGGGAAATAATCGGGAGATTGTCCGGATGTACGAGCATTTCTCCCCGGGAGATATCGATTTCGTCTTCGAGGGTCACCGTTATGGCCTGCGGCGGAAAAGCGAAATCCAGTTCTCCGTCGTAAGTGACGATCGATTTGACCCGTGAACGCTTCATAGAAGGCAGTGCGACCACTTCATCTCCTTTACGAATGATACCTGAAGCAACCGTACTGCTGAATCCCCGGAAGTCGAGGTTGGGACGCATGACATATTGTACGGGATAACGGAGATCTGCAAAGTTTTTATCGCTTCCTATATGTACCGTTTCCAGATATTCCAGTAATGGTTTTCCGGTATACCACGACATATTCTCCGATGCTTCTACGACATTATCTCCTTTTAATGCCGAGAGTGGGATACAGGTAATGTCGGGTATTCCCAGGGGTTCTGCAAACTGACGGTATTCCGTTACGATCCGGTCGAATACCTGCCGGTCGTATCCAACGAGGTCCATTTTATTCACAGCCAGAACAACATGTTTGATTCCCAGCAAGGAAACTAAATAAGTATGCCGGCGTGTTTGGGTGATAACGCCTGAGCGGGCGTCTACCAGAATGATGGCCAGATTAGCCGTCGAACCTCCTGTAATCATGTTACGGGTATACTGTTCGTGTCCCGGAGTGTCGGCAATGATGAATTTCCGCTTGTTCGTAGAAAAATAACGGTAAGCCACGTCTATCGTTATACCTTGTTCACGTTCAGCCTTCAGGCCGTCGAGCAGGAGGGCATAATCGATATCGTCTCCTGCATTACCGTAACGTTTGGTATCTCTTTCGAGGGCATCCAGCTGATCTTCGTATAATTTTTTACTATCGAAAAGCAAACGACCGATCAGGGTCGATTTGCCATCATCTACCGATCCGGCTGTCAATAATCTCAACAGATCTTTCTTTTCGTCCTGATCCAGGAACTCTTTTATATTTAGTTTCTCCATGATTTTAATCTTTATCGCTTTTCGCCTTAAAAGTATCCCTCTCTTTTCTTTTGTTCCATACTGGCATCCTGGTCGAAATCGATTACCCGGGTGGTCCGTTCGGATTTGGTGGTGGTCATCATTTCTTCTACGATTTTTTCAATCGTGTCGGCTTCCGATTCGACAGCTCCGGTCAATGGCCAGCATCCTAAGGTACGGAAACGTACTTTCCGCATCCGGATCTTATCCCGGTATTGTTCCGGTAAGCGTTCGTCGTCGGGCATGATCAGGTTACCGTCGATTTCGACGATGGGACGTTCTTTGGCAAAATACAAAGGTACGATAGGAATATTTTCCATGCGGATGTATTGCCAGATATCCAATTCCGTCCAATTAGACAGCGGGAATACCCGGATCGATTCGCCTTTATGAACCCGGGCATTGTATAAATTCCATAATTCAGGACGCTGGTTTTTAGGATCCCATTGATGAAATTTATCCCGGAAGGAATAAATACGTTCTTTGGCCCGTGATTTCTCTTCATCGCGGCGTGCACCACCGAAAGCGGCATCGAACTTGTATTTACTGAGCGCCTGCAATAAAGCCTGGGTCTTCATCAGATCGGTATGTACTTTACTACCGTGTGTGAAAGGACCTACCCCTTCCTGGAAACCTTTCATATTGGATTCGACGATCAGGTCCCAGTTGTTTTCCCGGGCATATTTATCGCGAAATTCGATCATTTCTTTGAATTTCCACTTCGAATCGATATGCATCAAGGGGAAAGGTACTTTCCCCGGATAAAAAGCTTTTTCAGCTAAACGGACCATGACGGAAGAGTCTTTACCGATAGAATAGAGCATAACCGGATTTTCAAACTCAGCGACAACCTCACGGATAATATGGATAGACTCGGCTTCCAGTTCTTTCAAATGACTTAATTTATATTCTGACATTGTTTTATGTGCTAATGCTAATAGGCGGATTTACTCCAGCCGTTGGCAAAGTTTATTCATTTTGCAAAAATAGTCGTATCCTGATTCAAAAGCATCAGTATTTTTACCGAAATTCATTTCCGGTTATTTTCGGAGAAACGGCTTCCAATAAAACTTTCACCGAATCGGCTAAGGATTGCCGTGAGGTGTCGATCGAAATAAACGGATGTTCCGGGGCTTCGAAAGGCGATGAAATACCGGTGAATTCCTTGATTTCACCCCGACGGGCCTTGGCATACAAACCTTTGACATCCCGTCGCTCACATTCTTCGATGGGCGTACTGACATATACTTCCAGAAAATCATCCTCACCGATAATTTCAGAAGCCATCCGGCGGATAGCATGGGTAGGACTGATAAAAGCAGCGATGGTCACGATACCGCAATCGACGAATAATTTGGAAACTTCTGCTATGCGACGAATATTTTCCGTTCGGTCGGCTTCCGAAAAACCCAGGTTATTATTGATGCCACTGCGGATATTGTCTCCATCCAGGATACGGCAGAGTATACCTTGTTTATATAATTCCCCTTCCAGGGCAATGGCTAATGTGCTTTTACCGGAACCGGACAATCCGGTAAACCAGATCATAATGCCTTTTTGTTTCAATAAAGCTTCGCGGTCTTTCCGCTGTAACATTTTTTCAAAAATCGGATAAATATTTTCTGCCATATAAACTTAGTTACTGATTTACACCACAATTTCAGTATTTCATATTTCCTGTTTGTTTTATTTTACAATAAACCAGGGATTTAATAAATCTTCTTTGTTGTAGGCCAAGGGAGTGCACCCATCCTGGTGATATAATTCTTTCCCGGCAGCCTTTGCGATAGCATGACCTGCAGCGGTATCCCATTCCATGGTCGAAGCAAAACGGGGGTAAATGTCAGCAGTTCCTTCTGCTACCAGGCATATTTTAATCGAACTACCGATAGAAGTCAGTTTGACTTCTCCGTGTTCTTTTTTTAATTCATCGATAAAATTCTCTGTATCGGAACTCATGTGCGATCTTGAAGCCACAACGGTATAAACCGGATCTTCGCGGTCCAGAGGCAGACGCCGGGCTTGATTTTCCAGTGCGTCGAAATCCATATCCGGGGAATATTCCGGATGATCGGCCCGATAAGCTCCGTTTCGGATCGTTCCGTAGTACAGGATTTTTTTTACCGGAATATAAATTACCCCTAAGGCAGGACGTCCGCCGTAAACGAGAGCTATATTGACAGTGAACTCGCCGTTCCGTTTGATAAATTCTTTTGTACCGTCCAAAGGGTCGACGATCCATACCGTTTGCCATTGTTTACGAATAGCATAGGCTGTGGCCTTGTTTTCTTCGCTGATAACCGGATAAGGCGTATTTTTCAACTGTTTCAGGATAATCTCGTTGGATACCCGGTCGGCAATAGTCAGCGGAGAATGATCCGCTTTGTGTTCGATTTCGAAATCCGAAGCCGGATCGTCGTATATGTCTAATATAGCCTTACCAGCTTGCAATGCTGCTGTTATAGCCGTCTGTAGTAATGAATTCATAGTATTTTCTGCATGCCTGGCAAAGGTATCAAATTTTTTTATATTTGCAGTATTTGCCGGATATTATCTGGTCCGGCCGTTCCGTCCCGTTTCGGGAATCGTTATTTTAATTTTTCCTGTCTATTCTTTATTTCCCGGTTATGGTATTTCAATAAGAAATAGTTATCTTTGTGTGCTTTTGATCACGTGAAAATAAATTATTATATTAAAGCATGACTATAGTTTTCTATCAGAAAGACGCCACGGTATATGCCGTACAGTATCAGACGTCTGAAAATTCTCTTGATGTCAGTAAATTAGAATGGTTGTTCAGTGGTGCGCACAAAATACAAGGTGATGCCCTGAAAGGTTATTTTATCGGTCCTCGCAGGGAAATGATTACGCCGTGGAGTACGAATGCAGTCGAGATTACGCAGAATATGGGGATCGGGGGGATTCTCCGGATAGAGGAATTTACACAGACGGCTTGTGACAATATACCTTACGACCCGATGTTGCAGGCATTTTATAAAGGTTTGGACCAACATATCTTTACAATCGATAAACAACCGGATCCGATCATTTACATCGATGATATTCGTGCCTATAATGTGAAGGAAGGATTGGCTTTGAATCCCGATGAAATTGCTTATCTGGAAGGATTGGCTGAAAAATTAGGACGGAAATTGACCGATTCCGAAGTATTCGGTTTTTCGCAGGTCAATTCGGAACACTGCCGTCATAAAATTTTTAACGGTACCTTTATTATCGACGGAGAAGAGAAAGAAAGTACACTCTTTAAACTGATTAAGAAAACTTCTCAGGAAAATCCGAATCGGATTGTTTCCGCTTATAAAGACAATTGTGCGTTTATCGATGGGCCGCAGGCGGTGCAATTCGCTCCGCATACCCATGATAAGCCGGATGTTTATGAGACGAGAGAAATAGATACGGTCATTTCGCTGAAAGCCGAAACGCACAATTTCCCGACAACCGTAGAGCCCTTCAATGGAGCGGCAACAGGTAGCGGTGGAGAAATTCGTGACCGTATTGCCGGAGGGCAAGCAGCCCTTCCGTTGGCCGGTACAGCTGTGTATATGACCTCTTATCCCCGTTTGGATGCTTCCCGGATTTGGGAACAGCATATCGATCCCAGAAAATGGCTTTACCAGACTCCGGAGGATATTTTGATCAAAGCTTCCAATGGTGCTTCTGATTTTGGAAATAAGTTCGGTCAGCCGTTGATCTGTGGCTCCTTATTGACTTTCGAACACGAAGAAGACGGACGTACCTATGGGTATGATAAAGTGATTATGCAGGCCGGTGGTGTGGGCTTCGGTAATCGTCAGCAAGCCATGAAGAAAACACCTGGAGTAGGAGATAAAGTGGTGTTGTTGGGAGGTGACAATTATCGGATCGGTATGGGAGGTGGTGCCGTTTCTTCTGTCGATACCGGGGTTTATGCCGGGGCTATCGAGTTGAACGCGGTACAACGGTCTAATCCTGAAATGCAGAAACGGGTTTGTAATGCGATCCGGGCAATGGCCGAGAGCGAAGTGAATCCGATTGTTTCTATCCACGATCACGGTGCCGGAGGACATTTGAATTGTTTATCCGAGCTGGTGGAAGAAACCGGAGGTAAAATACATATGGAAAATCTCCCTGTCGGCGATCCGACCTTATCTGCAAAAGAAATCGTGGGGAATGAATCACAGGAACGGATGGGATTGGTGATGAAGGAGAAGGATGTGGCCGAACTGAAACGTATCGCAGACCGTGAACGGGCTCCGATGTACGTCATCGGTGAAACCACCGGAGATATGAAGTTTACTTTTGAGAATGCAAAAACTCATGAGACTCCGATCGATCTGGAACTGAAAGATATGTTCGGTAATCCTCCTAAGACGATTATGGAGGATAAGACCGTTAAAGAAAAATATGCCGGTCTGGAATACTCCGCCGATAAATTGGAAGAATATTTGGAGCAAGTGTTACAAATAGAGGCGGTTGCTTCTAAGGATTGGTTGACGAATAAGGTAGACCGTTCAGTATCGGGCCGTATCGTGCGTCAGCAGTGTGTCGGTCCTTTGCATTTGCCTTTGAGCGATGTTGCTGCCGTCTCTTTGGATTATAGCGGACACCGTGGGATAGCAACCTCCATCGGACATGCTCCTGTAGCTGCCATGGCCGATGCTCCTGCGGGTTCACGTTTGGCTATTGCCGAAGCGCTGACTAATCTGGTATGGGCGCCGATCGAACAGGGATTGAAAGGAATCTCACTTTCTGCCAACTGGATGTGGCCCTGCCGCAATGAAGGAGAAGATGCCCGGTTGTATCAGGCGGTACAGGCTGCCAGCGACTTTGCTATCGAGTTGGGAGTAAACATTCCTACCGGGAAAGACTCACTTTCTATGACCCAGAAATATGGGGACAAAAAAGTGTATGCTCCGGGAACGGTTATCATTTCTACTGTCGGCGAAGTAACCGATTTCCGTAAAATTGTCATTCCTGTATTGAAAAATGATCCGGCTACCGAGATCGTCTATGTCGATTTCTCATTCGATAAATTGAAATTGGGTGGTTCCAGCTTTGCCCAGATTCTGAATAAAGTGGGCAAAGAAGTGCCCGACGTTAGGGATAGCGAGTATTTTGCCCGTGCATTTACAGCTATTCAGCAATTGGTGGATGAAGGTATCGTTTTGGCCGGACATGATATTTCTGCCGGAGGTATGGTAACGGCACTGCTCGAAATGTGTTTTGCAGATGATCGTTTGGGTTTGGATATCGATTTTTCATTCCTGGCTGAAAAAGATATGATTAAGATCTTATTCGCTGAAAATCCCGGCGTACTGATTCAGATAGCGGATAAGGATGCTAAAAAGGTTTCCGCTCTGATGGATAAAGCCGGTGTTGCTTACGCTTTCTTAGGAAAGCCGGGTAAGGCGGGATTACTGAACATCAAGAAGGATGCGGATAGCTGGTCGTTGGATATCCCTTCTTTACGTGATCTTTGGTTTAAGACTTCTTATTTACTCGACCGGCGTCAGAGTGGCGAAGAGAAGGCATTGGAGAGATACAAGAGCTATAAACACAATGAGTTGAAATATAAATTCCCACAAGGTTTTACCGGCAAATTGGCTGATTTGGGCTTGCAGTTGAACCGTACTGCTAAATCGGGTATCCGGGCTGCTGTGATCCGGGAGAAAGGGTGCCAGTGTGAGCGTGAAACGGCCTGGGCTTTGCATTTGGCCGGTTTTGACGTGAAGGATGTACACATGACCGATTTGATCAGCGGACGTGAAACTCTCGAAGAGGTAAATATGATTGTCTTTGTCGGAGGATTCTCGAATTCTGACGTGTTGGGTTCTGCCAAGGGGTGGGCCGGCGCTTTCAAATTCAATGAAAAAGCACGACAGGCTTTGGAGAATTTCTATAAACGCGAAGACACCTTGAGTTTGGGTATTTGTAACGGATGCCAGTTGGCTGTTGAACTGGGACTTATTTATCCCGAGCATGCTGAAATGCCTAAGATGTTGCATAATGACTCCCATAAGTTTGAATCCGGTTTTGTCAATGTAACGATTCAGCCGAATCATTCTGTAATGTTAAAGTCTTTGGCAGGTAGTCGGTTAGGTATCTGGATCGCTCATGGAGAAGGTAAATTCAGTTTGCCTTATGCCGAGAGTGAATACCATATTCCGATCAAATACAGTTACGATGCCTATCCGGGCAATCCGAACGGTTCACCGTTCGCTACAGCGGCGATCTGTAGTAAAGATGGCCGTCACCTGGCGATGATGCCTCACTTGGAACGGTCTATCTATCCATGGAATTGGGCATATTATGCTGAAGGACGCAGTGAGGATGAAGTGAGTCCGTGGATCGAGGCTTTTGTCAATGCCCGGAAATGGATAGAGGAAAAAGTGAAGGCATAAGCTGAATGTAGTAAGATCGTGTTCATAAACGACGAAGATTATATCGATTTATAACAGGAAGGTTCGATCGCCTTCCTGTTTTTTTTACTTGGACGAGATGTCGGAAAAAAGGTGATGGATAAAGAGTACCGAATTATGAAAACGATCTACAGATATGCAGCAGGACCGGGAGAGGAGATTCGGGAAACAGTGCGGTAAACTGATTTGTATGAATACTACAAAATGGTAAATGCTTTCCTGGGGGATGTGATTATCGAAAAAGCTTTTCAAAAAGAAGGGAACTTTGGAGGGGAGAGGTTATACATGTCGGATCACTCGCTATTATCGGCAGTCTGGAAAATGAACGTATTCAGATCAGATAAGGAAGAAGTATCAACGGTTGCAAGAGTTGGCCTTGGTCAGTCTGATCGTTGTCACTCTTGTAACCGTTGAATTTTTAAATTTACATTGTCGTTCCGATAATCCCCTTTTTAGATTGTTCGATAAAATCTACCAGGTAAGTGATTTCCGGACTGAGAGGAATAATATCTTTGATTCTTCGCAGGGCATTTTCCAGACTGGTACCGCATTGATAAATTTGCCGGTAACATTTAGCTATATTATCGATCACATTTTCGGTGAGATGGCCTTCTTTAGCCAGGATCAAAGCATTGATTCCATAGTAACTGATCGGATTGTGGGCCGCCACGATATAAGGCGGAACATCTTTGTTGGCGCGGCAGCCGTCACGCAATAGTGCCCAGCTTCCGATACGGCAACCGTGTTTGACGATCACTTCACTACCTAAAATCGCCTTGTCGTCGATAATACAGTTTCCTGCTGTTTTGGCACCGTTTCCCAATACACAATGGCTGCCTAAATGGGTGTCGTGTGCCAGATGTACGCCTTCCAGCAGAAAGTTACCGTCTCCGATTATCGTACAATCGGTTGTGTTCGTGCCCCGGTTAAGGATCACTTTCTCCCGTATGGTATTGTGATTACCGATTTTCAGGAGGGTATCCTCACCCTTGAATTTAAAATCCTGAGGAGTAGCACCGATGATGGCACCCTGATAGATGATATTATCCGTTCCCATACGGGTGCCACTGAGAATACTGGCATAAGGCATGATCGTACAATTGTCTCCGATTTCGACATTCTTGTCGATATAGGCAAAAGGATGAATGGTAACATTCGCTCCGATCCGGGCTTCTTTATCTACATACGCTAAAGGACTGATCATATTTTTTGTTTTTAAGGTTAGTGTCGTTATTTAGTGCCTCCACCCAATGCATGGTATAGGTTTACTACGGCCTGCAAACGCTGGAACTCATCGGAAATTCCGGACAACTGAGCGTTTAACAGCGATTGTTGTGCTGTCAGTACTTCCAGGTAATTCGTATTAGAGGTACCTAAAGTTAGTAATTCCTGCGTATACTCCACCGATTTTTCCAATGAATTTATTTGTTTCACCCGTTGTATCCGTTTATCTTCAGCCGATTGATACAGACTCAGTGCATCGCTGACATCGGCGCCTGCATTCAATATCGCTTGTTCGAAACTTAACATCGCCTCTGCTTGCTGGGCTTTGGCAATCTTTAAGCGGGCAATATTCGCTCCCCGGTAAAATAAAGGTTGAGTCAGTGAACCGATAGCCGAGGCAATCATTTTTCCGGGATTGATGATCGTGTTCCCGGCTTGATTGGTCCATCCATAAGTCCCGCTGATGGAGATCGACGGATAGAAAGCAGCACGTGCTTCGTTGGCATTATAATATGTTCCTGCTAATGCCATTTCTGCCGCTTTGACGTCCGGACGGTTGGATAACAATTGTACCGGGACGCCGGTATGCAGTATTGTCGGGAGTTGTTGGTCCTCCAGCTTGCCGCGTTCGATTTTCTGAGGAGCTTGTCGCAACAGTAAGGATAAGGCATTCTCGGTTTCCCGGATCTGATTTTTCAGGTCGGAGATAGAAGCCAGCACCATATAATAATTGGCTTCGCTTTGTACAACTCCTGCTTCATTGACCATCGCCGCCTCTTTCATCGCTTTCATGGTCTCGACATTTTCTCCCCATAATACGGCAGTTTCTTCTGTGATCTGCAACTGCTTGTCGAGCATCAGTAAGGTGTAATAATAATTGGCTATTGCAGCGACAACCTGGGTTTGCACAGCTTGTCGATAGGCTTCACTCCGTAATAAGGCTGCTTTCGCCGCCCGTTTTGTATTTAGAATCTTTCCGAAAAGATCCAATTCCCAACTTGCTGAAACGGGCAGGGACCAGCTCCAACTGCCTTTCATCCGGTCGAAACTACTCACTCCGCCTTGGGGGGCAAGGGTAAGAGAAGGAAGGTAGGATAAACGCGAAGTCATCAGGCTGGCTTGAGCTTCTTTTACCTGCAACATAGCGGTTTGCAAGTCTGTATTTCTTTCGAGACCCAAGCGGATCAACACTTGTAATTGAGGATCGGTGAAAACCTTCTCCCAGGGTAGATTGGCCATATTGACGGTATCGGATACCAGGGTATCGTTCACCGAAACAGGATCCCTGTACAAGCCTTGCGTATCTACTTCGGGACGGCTGTATGGTTTGTATATATGGCAGCTGCCCAGTAGAGCTGCCATACATAAAGGATATATAATCGTTTGTATTTTCATGGTATTTCTTATTTCGTATATTGTTCAATTTCAGAGGCGATATCCGTATTATCCGTATCATGCCATTCCAGCGGTTTGACTTTTTCCTGGATATGTTCGAAAACAACAAACAAAGCCGGAACAATAAAGATCTGACAGATCATTCCGATAAACATACCACCGATCGCTCCGGTTCCCAAAGTGCTGTTACCGTTGGCTCCGACTCCATGAGCGAACATCAGCGGCAGCAATCCGATGACCATAGCCAGGGAGGTCATTAAGATAGGGCGTAACCGGGCAGAAGCTCCCGATACGGCTGCTTCGGTAATGCTCATACCGGTTTTCCGGCGGTCTAAGGCGAATTCAGTAATCAATATCGCATTTTTAGCCAACAGACCGATCAACATGATCAAAGCGATTTGCATATAAATGTTGTTTTCTACTCCCATGATCTGAGCGAAAATAAAACTACCCATCAATCCGGAGGGGACGGAAAGCAGTACGACCAGAGGCAGAATATAACTTTCATACTGTGCACTCAGCAACAAATAGACGAATACGAAACACAGTGCGAATATCATCGCTGTCGTACTCCCGCTACTACTTTGTTCTTCCCGGGTCATTCCGGAAAATTCGAATCCATACCCTGTTGGCAAGGATTGGGCGGCAACTTCTTCGATAGCTTTAATCGCCTGTCCGGAACTATAGCCGTCAGCCGGCGAACCGTTCACACTCATGGAGGTAAACATATTGAAACGCTTGATGTTGTCGGGACCGTATACTTTTGTCAGCGTCATAAATTGACTGATCGGTGCCATTTCGTTTCCGTTCCGGATTTTGACGTTTTGCAGAGATTCCGGATTGATCCGATAACGGGGATCTGCCTGAATCATTACCCGGTATAATTTACCGAAACGGTTGAAATTGGATGCATATATACCGCCGTAATAGCCTTGCAAAGTAGTTAGGATATCGTTGGGACTGATACCGGCTTGCTTACATTTGGCTGCATCTATATCGATCATATACTGAGGGAAAGTGGGGTTGAAAGACGTTTGAGCCGTAGCGATTTCAGGCCGTTCTTTCAATTTTCCCAGAAATTCCTGAGCAACTTCATAGAAAGTATTCAAATCTCCACCGGTTTTATCCTGTAAGTTGAACTCGAAACCGTTGGTGACACTGTAGCCGGGGATCATCGGAGGGGCGAATAACAATACTCGGGCATCTTTGATCAGAGATTGAGCCTGCATATATAGGGTACCGATTACCGTATTGGCATCTTCCCCTTTACCCCGTTCTTTCCAGTCTTTCAATTTTATGATCAGCGTCCCGTATGAGTTACCTTGTCCTGCCAGGAAGCTGTAACCGGTTACCTGGGTCCTGCTCTTCACTGCCGGATTGGCTGCCACCAAACTGTCTACCTGTTCCATAACGGCTTCGGTTCTCTCCTGGGCGGTACCCGGTGCCATATCGACTACGGCGAAAATGGTTCCGGTATCTTCATTGGGAACCAATCCGGTAGGAGTGATGTTCATCAGGAAGATCATAACGACGATAGTCGCTATAACGATGGCAAATGATAAAAATTTACGACGGATAAAGAATGTGATTCCTCGTTCGTACTTTTTCAGGGTAACATCATAAGCGGCATTGAATGCGATGTGGAAACGTTCGATCAGAGAAGTCTTTTTCTTCTCTCCGTTTTTATCGTGGGGATGTAAAAATATAGCACACAATGCAGGACTTAACGTTAAGGCATTGATTGCCGATAGGCCGATAGCAATAGCCATCGTGAGCCCGAACTGCCGGTAGAAAGTTCCTGAGGTTCCTGTCATAAAACTTACCGGAATAAATACAGACATCATGACCAGGGTGATGGATACAATGGCTCCCCCCAGTTCGCTCATCGCATCGATAGAAGCCAGACGGGCCGATTTATACCCTTGGTCGAGCTTGGCATGAACCCCCTCGACGACGACAATGGCATCGTCGACAACAATGGCAATGGCCAATACCATGGCACATAAGGTTAGCAGATTGACACTGAAACCGATCAGGTACAGACCGAAGAAAGTACCGATCAGCGCAACAGGGATTGCTATGGCCGGGATCAAGGTGGAACGAAAATCCTGCAAGAAGATATATACCACTAAAAATACCAGTACAAATGCTTCGAGCAAGGTTTTCAATACTTCGTGGATAGAAGCGAACAAGAAGTCGTTGGCATTCAACAATTCTACGACTTTGACTCCGGGAGGTAAGGTCGGTTCCACTTTTTTAAGGTATTCCTGAATGTCCTGGATGATGGTCGTAGCATTGGATCCTGCCGTTTGGAAAATGATTGCGGTTACTCCCGGATGTCCGTTGACATTGTTCTGGAAACCATAAGTCAACCGGCCTAATTCGACTGTTGCAATATCTTTCAAACGCAAAATTTCTCCGTCGGAGGTAGCCCGGATAACGATATTTTCAAATTCTTCCTGCGTTTGTAAACGTCCCTTGTATTTCATGACATATTGAAAGGACTGATTACCCCGTTCTCCGAATTGTCCCGGAGCAGCTTCGATGTTTTGTTCTGCTAAAGCAACCGATACATCACTGGGCATCAGTTTGTATTGGGCCATAACATCCGGTTTCAACCAGATACGCATCGAATAGTCGGTTCCCATCACCATGGCGTCTCCAACCCCCTGAATACGTTTAATTTCAGGGATAATGTTGATGTTCATGTAGTTCTCCAGAAATTCGTTATCGTATTTATCGTCGGAACTATAGAAAGAAAAACCTAGCAGCATACTGGATTGCCGTTTTTGGGTGATGACTCCTACCTGGGTGACTTCGGCGGGAAGGAATCCCTGGGCTTTAGCTACCCGGTTTTGCACATTTACTGCAGCCATATCGGGGTCGGTACCCTGCTTAAAATAAACTTCTATGCTGGCTTCTCCGGTATTGGTCGCTGTGGAACTCATATACATCATGTCCTCCACACCGTTGATTTGCTCTTCCAGCGGAGCGATAACACTGTTCAGAATAGTCTGTGCATTGGCCCCGGTATAGGTTGTGGTGACCCGGATGGTTGGAGGGGCGATATCCGGATACTGCGATACAGGTAAGGATACAAGTCCTAATATACCCAATATAACGACGACAATGGAAATTACCGTTGAAAGTACCGGACGGTTAATAAATCGATCTAATTTCATTTTCTTAAGCTTTAAAGCAGATTATTTATTCACAGGTTGGGTGGCAGCTTTGATTTTGGCAGCTGCAGCCTCAGGAGTGATCGGTTGGATCTGGGTGCCGTCCCGGAGCGTTCCTACTCCTTCGATAACGATTCTGTCTCCCGGATTTAATCCCGAAGTAACGACGAAATTTTTACCGTCATCCAATTTGAATACTTCGACTTCAGTATTTTTTACCTTCGAGTCGGCATCTACGACAAACACAAAACGTTTATCCTGAAGTTCGTAGGTGGCTTTTTGAGGTACCACCAACACATTCTGAAGTTGGGAAGGAATGATAACGGAACCGGTGCCTCCGCTTCTCAATAGACGTTGAGGGTTGCTGAAGGTGGCACGTACGCTTACCGATCCGGTTGTTTGGTCGATTACTTCACTGATCGTCTCGATTTTTCCTTGCTGGGAATAAGGACGGCCGTCTGCGGTGGTTAAAGATACCGGAGGCATTTTTTCCAAAATCTTACTGGAAGTGCTGTCCTGACGGATCAGGTCGAGTAATTGTTTTTCAGTCATAGAAAAATAAGCATACATTTCTGAAATATCGGAAACCGTTGTGAGCGGAGTCGTCATACTCGGACTGACCAGGGAACCGACCCGGAAAGGTACTTTTCCCATGACTCCGTTGACGGGACTTGTGACTTGCGTATAGGAGAGATTTTTTTCGGCGTTGGTCAGCTGTGCCTTCGCCTGAGCCAGGGCAGCCTCGCTGGAAGCCAGCGCATTCTCTGCTGTCTGAAGATCGAATTTACTGATAATATTCTTTTGTTCGAGTTGCCGCTTGTTTTTGGCCGTCAATTCTGCGGTCGCAACATTGGCTTTAGCTACTTCTACAGCAGCTTTTGCTACGTTGACAGCTTCTTCGTATTGAACAGGATCGATAACAAATAAGGTTTGGCCTTTTTGGACACTCGAGCCTTCGTCTACACATAGTTTCGTAATAAAACCACTTACATTCGGACGGATCTCGACATCCTGGCGTCCTTTGAAAGTTGCCGGATAAGCAGAGGTCAATTTTACCGTTTCGGGCTGTAAAGTGATTACTGCAAATTCGGGAACCGTTTGTTGTCTTCCCTGATTTTTTCCTCCACATGCGACACACATTGCACTCAAGGTAATGATGAATAAGTTGTGCATTCGAGTCATTTTCAATTTTTCAATTTTCATATTGCGTATTATTATAAATTTATTTTTGCACTCTTTCCCTTATACATAATTCGTGCTAATTCTTTCAAATATTTCCGGGTATTAAGAATATTTGATAAAAATTGGATTTGAGAAATGTAAGAAATGTTAAGATAACGTTTGAGAGATGTAAAATGCCCCATCTTTAAAGAAAATAAAATGACTGATCGGGTATAAGTATCACTCATAAATGGGTATGATTACTAATGAAGGACAAAGATAACAGATATTTTTATTTTTCGTAAATAATGTAATAAATAGATGACAGGAGGTTGTTTTAATTTTAAAATGAAGAGATATGGCTTTTAAAATTGCATTTTTTGATACAAAACCTTATGACAGGGCTTCGTTTGATGAGGTGAATGAAAAATATGGTTTTGAGATTCTGTACCACAAAGGGCAGTTGAACCGGAATAATGTGGTCTTGACCCAAGGAATGGATGCGATCTGTATTTTTGTGCATGACACGGCGGATACCGCAATTATTGAGCAAATGGCCGGTTACGGGGTCAAACTGATCGCTTTAAGGGCTGCCGGATATAATAATGTAGATTTGGCTGCTGCTAAAGATAAATTGAAAGTAGTTCGGGTACCTGCTTACTCTCCTTATGCAGTTGCCGAACATGCTGTTGCACTGATGTTGGCTTTGAACCGGAAAATTCATCGGGCTTATTGGCGTACCCGGGATGGTAATTTCGCTTTACATGGCCTGATGGGATTCGATATGAATGGGAAAACAGCCGGAATTATCGGGACTGGGAAGATTGCACGGATTCTGATCCGGATTTTGCAGGGGTTCGGTATGAAAGTAGTGGCTTATGATCTTTATCCGGATGAAAAATATGCCCGGGAGGTCGGGATCTCTTATGTTTCATTGGATGGTCTGTATGCACAAGCAGACATGATTTCTTTGCATGTTCCCCTGACTGATCAGACCAAAAACATGATCGACGCACAGTCTATCGCTAAAATGAAAGAAGGCACGATAATCATAAATACGAGTCGGGGACAATTGATCCATACCAATGCCTTGATCGAAGGGTTGAAAAGTAAAAAAATAGCAGCTGCCGGATTGGATGTTTATGAAGAAGAAGAGGGGTATTTTTATGAAGATCAATCGGATAAAATTATCGATGATGATGTCCTGGCCCGTTTACTCTCGTTCAATAATGTCATCGTTACCTCACATCAGGGATTTTTTACCCGGGAAGCAATGCACAATATTGCAGAGACTACCTTGCAAAATATACAGGATTTTATCGATGGAAAGACATTGGTAAATGAAGTTTCCTAAAAATAACCTGGATGTTTAAAATTAAAAATTTGCAATTTATATATACTTTTGTCACAGATTTTATAAACTGAAATTTATCGTAACGATAAATTTAAACCGATGGATTCAGAAGAAATTTATAAGCAGGCTATTTTATTCCGGCGTTGGTTGCACCGGCATCCCGAAGTTTCTACCCAGGAATTTCAGACGCAAGCTTTTGTCATCGACGTACTGAAGGAATATAAAATACCTTATAAAACTTACGGGACAGGAATTATAGCCACTTTGGGTGAAGGAGCCGATTGTGTCGCTTTACGGGCTGACATGGATGCGCTGCGGGTACAGGAAGATACCGGATTACCTTATTGTTCGGAGACTCCCGGGCTGATGCACGCTTGTGGACATGATATGCATACTGCTATGTTATTGGGGGCGGCTATTATTTTAAAAAGTAAAGAGGCAGAGTTGGGTGGGACCCTGAAACTTGTTTTTCAACCGAGTGAAGAAAAACGTCCCGGAGGAGCAAGATTATTATTGCCTCATTTGCTGGAACCTCCCGTACCGAAAGCCATATTCGGTCAGCATGTATTTCCCGGATTACCGGTTGGACAGATCGGTATACGTCCGGGAGCCTTTTTTGCTTCTTCCGATAATATTATTTTTGCAGTGGAAGGAAAAGGGACACATGCGGCCATGCCTCAGCTGGGGTCCGATCCTATTTTGGCAGCTACGGCCCTGATCCAGTTTTATCAGACTATTATTACTAAGTTCCGTAATCCTCTCATCCCGGCAGTGCTTTCGATTACTTCTATTCATGGGGGAACAGCCAATAATGTGATACCGGATCGGGTAGAGGTGATGGGCACGGTGCGTACACATGATAATGCGTTGAGGCACCGGATTTTTGAATTGATCGATGAGAAATCTCCGGCTATTTGTGATTTATACGGTTGTCGTTTTGTACCCGATATGCCTTGGAATGGATTACCTCCGTTGGTCAATGATCCGGTATTGACAAAGGAAGTGAAGAAGCTGGCGGCAGGCTTGCCGCAAGTGCGGCAGATCGTCGAATCGGAACCCTTGACTTTAGGGGAAGACTTTGCTATTTATTTGCAGGAATTGCCGGGTGTTTTCTGGACTTTGGGGGTGCGGCCACCGGAAGCAGAGGAAATGTGTCCTTTGCATAATCCGGGAATGGCACCCGACGAGCGGGCTATACGGGTCGGAATCGATATGCTGGTTGCGACGGGCTTGCGTTTTTTGAAAAAAGGATAGCCGTACAAGGACCTGTTTTAAAGGTCCTTGATTTTTATGATATTGTAGGAAATATCTTTGTCGTAGACATCCGTTTGGTCGATCTTTTTGATGTATTTTACTACCCGGATCGTGACCGGAAGTATGATCACTTCATAGAGGGATTTCAAAAGAGCTTGTGTGGCTATCATAACCAGTAAAGCTTGAACAGGAATCAGTCCTCCGAAAGCGAGTGGAAAGAAGAGCAGTGAGTCGGCACTCTCCCCGGCAATCGTGGATAAAATAGCCCTGAGAGAAAAATATTTCCCCTGGGTAGCTACCTTCATTTTGCTCATGATATAGGCATTGAGAAACGATCCGAGTAGAAAAGCCAACAGACTGGCAATAGCTATCCGTGGGGCCAGACCGAATATGAAATTGAAACTTTCTTCTCCCTCCCAAAAAGGTGCTGCAGGCAAAGTAATAGCCAGACGCGCAAAACCGATGGTTAGAAAATTCATGGCGAAACCACTCCAGATAATGAGCCTGGCTTTTTTGAATCCCCAAACCTCAGCGATACAGTCGTTGATAATATAAGAAATCGGAAATACAATCAACCCTGCAGTAGCCGTAATGGGACCCAATTGAATTACTTTGGTTTCCAGTAGATTGGAAGCTACTAAACATACATTGAATAAAATCCCCAATAACATGAAGGGGAGAGATACTGTTTTTTGCATAATTCTTGTTTTTTACGTGGTTGAGCAAGCACACGCGGTAAAGTATTACCGGATATAAGATCGATCAGAACCGGTAATCGACACACGCCCTGTCCACTTTGACCGGTGCGATTAAAGTTTTGACGATTTCCTGATGGGCCGGGTGGTTGGCATATACCTCCAGAGCGTGAAGATCGGCTACTACTGCTTCCAGACTGAAATCCCATTTTTCTTCCGGGTTGACATTGATACCTACCTGCATTTCTTTTAATTCAGGAATCACTTGTACCAAAGCTTCCAGACGGTCCCTGATTTCCTGTAACCGGACGTTTTTATGCTCACTTTCTTCCAATTTGAAAAGTACGATGTGTTTAATCATGGCATTTAAATTTGTTGGTCAAAGATTGAGACACCGGGAGGCAAACATAAATTTTGCCTTCGGGGCATATCTTACCGGCGTAAAGATAGTGAAAAACCTTAAAAAGAGAATAGAAACCGGAAGCGTTTTACAGGGAACCGATGAATCGAAAAATTTTTACTGAAAAAATGTATTTTGTGTGTTAAATTCTTGTTAAATTGAAAATAATTTTCTAACTTTAGGACAAGAAAATAATTTAGTCATCTCTTAATAATAAAAGTCATGAGAACGCGAGGTAACCAATTATTGATCCAGATTCTGTTAATGATTATCATTACTGTAATCGTAGCCTACACTTGTATGAATTTGGCCGAATTAGTGAATATGTATTCCGAAGCGATCGGAAAGGCAATTACTCAAATCAATGCGGGATTCTGATTAAGGTGTAATTCTAGTTATTCGGGTCTTTTGAAAGCAGTGAAATAACTGAAAGGGAAATTATGGCTCTTCTCTAAAACTTTGTCCTTGTTTTTTCGTTAAAGTTTCCTATATTTGAATTTATTTTAGATTTCGAGCTATGCTGAAAAAGATTTTATCCAGTACCATTATTAAATTGGTGTTGGCTGTTATTGCCGGTATTTTATTAGGTTTTGTCGTAGGGGAAGGGTTTATGAATGTCGTTGTCACCCTGAAATATATTTTGGGACAGCTTATTTTCTTTATGGTACCCTTGATTATTCTGGCTTTTATATCTTCTTCTATCGCAAAAATGAAAGGGAATGCTTCACGGATGCTGGGATGGGCATTAGGATTGGCTTATCTTTCGTCTGTCGGAGCTGCTTTTATGGCCATGTTTTTAGGCTATTGGCTGATCCCGTTACTGACTATTAGTCCGGCTACCGAGGGGTTGAAAGAAATTCCGGAACTGGTTTTTAAACTGGATATTCCTCCGGTGATGAGTGTGATGACGGCTTTGGTGGTGGCCATTATGGTTGGCTTGGCTACTGTTTGGACAAAATCTCAGATATTTGAGACTATTTTGGACAATTTCCAAAAAATGGTATTACTGCTGATCAATCGGATTCTGATTCCGATTTTGCCTTTTTTTATTGCTGCAAATTTTTGTGCCTTGAGTTATGAGGGATCTATCACCCGTCAATTGCCGGTCTTTCTGAATGTAATGGGAATCGTTTTGACCGCGCATTTTATTTGGTTGTTCTTTTTATATCTGTCTGCGGGTGTGTTTTCCGGGAAAAATCCCTGGCAGGTGGTACGGTATTATGGTCCGGCTTATCTGACAGCAGTGGGAACGATGTCATCGGCGGCTACTTTACCGGTTGCGCTTAAATCTGCCAAAAAAAGTCCTGTACTCAAAGGAGAAGTGGTCGATTTTGCCGTTCCTTTGTTTGCTAACATTCATTTATGTGGTTCTATATTGACCGAAGTGTTCTTTGTCATGACGGTATCGTTGATTCTCTACGGGGCTTTGCCGGCTATGTCTACGATGGTGCTTTTCATCGTTCTGCTGGGAGTTTTTGCTATCGGAGCTCCGGGAGTACCTGGGGGAACGGTTATTGCTTCTCTGGGCATCGTTATTTCCGTATTAGGGTTTGACGAAACCGGAACCGCTCTGTTGTTGACTATTTTTGCTTTGCAGGATAGCTTCGGGACAGCTTGTAATGTGACCGGCGATGGGGCTTTGACGCTTATTTTATCTAAATTGGATAAATAATTATCATTTATGAATAATACAATTGTCGGAATGGGAGAGGTCCTGTGGGATATGCTCCCGGAAGGTAAACAACTAGGCGGAGCTCCGGCTAATTTTGCTTACCATGCTTCTCAGTTCGGGTTCGATAGCCGGGTTATTAGTGCTGTCGGGGATGATCGGCTGGGAGACGAGATCCTGGAAAGTTTTGACGATAAACAATTGAAATATTTCATTCAACGGGTTCCCTATCCGACGGGGACGGTACAGGTACAACCGGATGAGAACGGAATTCCGGGTTACGAGATAAAGGAAAAAGTGGCCTGGGACAATATTCCCTTTACTCCCGGATTAGAAACGCTGGCACGCCAATCCCGGGCGATTTGTTTCGGATCGTTAGCACAGCGTGACGAAGTGTCGCGTGCGGCAATTAACCGTTTTCTCGATGCGATGCCTGAGGAAAATTCCTATAAGATCTTCGATATCAATCTCCGTCAGGGTTTTTATTCTCAGGAAGTGCTTTGTAGATCGTTCGAGCGGTGTAATATTCTGAAATTGAACGATGAGGAATTGATAACGATTAGCCGGATGTTCGGATATCCGGGGATCGATCTCGAAGATAAATGCTGGATATTGCTTGGGAAATATAACCTGAAAATGTTAATTCTTACCTGCGGGATCAACGGAAGTTACGTCTTTAGCCCCGGTGCAGTTTCATTTGTAGAGACTCCTAAAGTTAAGGTGGCCGATACCGTCGGAGCAGGAGATTCTTTTACGGCAGCTTTTTGTTCGGCTATTCTGAAAGAACGTTCTGTACACGAAGCCCATCAATTGGCGGTAGAGGTTTCTGCCTATGTGTGTACCCGACACGGTGCTATGCCCGAATTACCCTCTGAATTGAAAAACAGGTTGGTATAAAATCGGTGATCCCTTTGTCTAAAAGGGGGAAGTGGTTTGTAAGCTGAATGGTTGCCGAACGATGAGGATCGGTACAGTTAGGGGGAACGGTGGGTATATTTTGTGTCGTTTTCTGATTGGATTGAGATATTAATTTTTATTTTTGTGTTTCGTTTTAAATAGGATGATCGGTATAAGAAAGTTATACGGAAGATCATCGGTTAGGATTTAAGTAATTTATAGTGAATTTATAATGAACACAAAATTTTATTTTCCAATTTTAGCTCTGGCTTTAAGTGTAGCCGCTTGTAACGACAAGAAAGCAGCTACCCAAACCGGAGGGATTGATGTTGCTAATCTGGATAGATCGGTAACTCCTAATCAGGATTTCTATCAATTCGCCTGTGGTGGATGGATGCAGGCACACCCTTTGACCGATGAGTATGGACGGTTCGGCTCTTTCGATCTGCTGGCTGAGAATAACCGGAAGCAGATGCAAGGGTTGATCGAAGAACTGGCAGCTAAGAAGTCCGAACCGGGAAGTGTTGCCCGGAAAATCGGTGATTTGTATAATATGGCTATGGATACCGTCAAGCTCAATGGAGACGGAAGTACTCCTATCCAGCCGGTATTGGAAAAAATAAAGGCTGTAAAAACTCCGAAGGAAATGGTGACTTTGGTGGCTGAAATGACCCGTCAAGGTTTTGGACCTTATTTTGGTATTTATATCGGTCCGGACGATATGAACAGCAGCATGAATCTGGTGCAGACCTATCAGGGAGGTCTGGGGCTGGGTGATCGGGATTATTACCTGAAGGAAGATGAGCACAGTAAAGAGATCCGTACCAAGTATCAGGAACACATCGTGAAGATGTTCGAGTTGGCCGGTTGGGAAGAAAAAGAAGCCCGGCAGGCTGCTGCCGACGTTATGGCTATAGAAACCCGATTGGCCGAAGCTGCCTATGAAAAAGTAAAAATGCGGGATCCTCATGCCAATTATCATAAAATGTCGGTAGAAGAATTAAAAAAAGAAATTCCCGGAATAGATTGGGAGGTTTATTTCGCTACATTGGGGTTGCAGGGGATTACGGAATTGAATTTGGGCCAACCCGAGCCTGTTAAAGAGGTGGCTCGTATTTTGAACAATACCGACCTGAAAGCCCAGCAAGCTTATTTGGAATGGAAAGTGATCGATGCAGCCGCTCCCTATTTGAGTGACGATTTTGTTGCAGAACATTTTGAATTTAATGGAAAGGTACTTTCGGGTGTGAAGGAAATGGAACCGCGCTGGAAAAGAGCTGTCGCTGCTGTAGACGGGGCTATGGGAGAAGCTGTCGGACAGATGTTTGTCGAGAAATATTTTCCTGCTGCTGCCAAAGAACGGATGGTGAAACTGGTTGGTAACCTTCGGAAAGCTTTGGGGGAACGTATTCAGGAACTGACTTGGATGAGCGATGAAACAAAAGCCAAAGCGTTGGAAAAATTGGCGGCCATATATGTTAAAGTCGGCTATCCGGATAGCTGGAGAGATTATGCCGCTTTGGAAATTAAAAACGATTCCTATTGGGCTAATATTTTACGGTCTAACGAATTTGAATTCGATTATATGCTGACGAAAGCCGGCAAGCCTGTCGATAAGACCGAATGGCTGATGACTCCTCAGACTGTAAATGCCTATTACAATCCGACCACCAATGAAATTTGTTTTCCGGCAGGTATTTTACAGTATCCTTTCTTCGATATGAATGCTGACGATGCTTTTAATTATGGTGCGATCGGAGTGGTCATCGGACATGAGATGACACACGGATTCGACGATCAGGGGCGTCAGTACGATAAAGACGGTAATTTGAAAGATTGGTGGACTGCCGAGGATTCGAAAAATTTTGAAGAGAGAGCTAAAGTGTTGGTCGATTGGTTCGATCGGATAGAGGTCTTGCCCGGACTTCATGCCAACGGACAGTTGACCTTGGGTGAAAATATTGCGGACCATGGCGGATTGCAAGTGTCTTTCCAGGCATTTCATCATGCAATGAAGGATCAGCCGCTAGGGATTGTAGAGGGTTTTACCCCCGAACAGCGTTTTTATTTGGCTTATGCAAATGTATGGGCAGGAAATATCCGCGATGAACAGATTCGTTTGTTGACTCAGATGGATGTTCACTCTTTAGGACGTTGGAGAGTGAATGCCGCTCTGCCACATATAAACGGCTGGAATGAAGCTTTCGGTATACAGGAAGGAGATCCGATGTATCTGGCACCGGAAAAACGGGCTTCGATCTGGTAAATTGTTGACCGCTCATGCCTACCAGGAAGTAATGCATATCGCAATCGGATATATGAAAATGCTGGGGAAACTGTTGAATTATATCGTTGGGCTTCGGAAACAGTGACAGAATATGCCCCGTCGGGACGTATGTTTTCTGACAGGTCCTAACATGGCAGGGAAGTCGACTTATATGAAAACTTTGGGGATGGCGGTTTATTTGGCACATGTCGGTCTGCCGGTACCGGCAGACCGACATGAAAACGGTAGTTTTTCAGGGGTTATTTTCAACGATCAGTTTCACTATTCGGGCTCCTGATCCGACAAGCTGATCCGGAGCCTTTTAGGTCAGGTATCTGTTGGCAGAGGCATTGGCCTGTAGAGGATATACCAGTATAAAACTATTCTGTTGGAAATATTTGTTCAGATAACCCGGGATACGATTCATGCTGGGATTAAAAGAGATACCATTGTGGCGGCTCATTACGATCCATAAATTATCGTCTTTGTGAACATCCCGGAATACAATCAGAAAATCTTCCCAATCGCTGAATTCGGTAAATTCCATTTCCCCTCCTCGTTTCCCAAGCAATGTTTTGAGGCGGCCGAGGGTATCCGAAGAACCGTAAAATATGGCTTTGGCCCCGGTATTCTGAATAACGTTCCACACCCGGGCAACCCATTGGGGAAATCCGGCCTCTTTTTCGGCTTGAACAGGGATGACTACCAGATGGCGCTTCATGGTAGAGAGGGGTTGTGCTGGTTTATATATCAACGTAGTAACATCGCTGTAATCCAGGATACCTTCCGTGATTCTTCCCAAAAAAGAACTGGGTATTCCCTTTTCTTTGTGTAGTCCCAATACCAGGTCAGTGATACGGTGTTCGAGGATCACACTTAATATGGCGTTCGTTACATTCAGGTCATAGCGTTGCAATTCCTGAAGATGGGTATCTGTCGCTGCTGCCGTTAAGGCTGCATTTTCCAGCAGACGCCGGGATTTCTTCAATTGCTGGTCGTCTCCTGAAACTTTATTGTCCAGAATATTCAGCGCATATAAATGATGAGTATTCTTTTTCGATTTAGTAGCCAAACTGAGATTCACCAATTCTTCTGCCGTGTCTTCGTTACTCAGCGGGATTAGAATACGTTCTTTGTGGTCTCCTGTTTCATCGGTTTCGGATGAAGCCGTGGCTGCCAGATTATGAGCCCCTCTTTGAGCAGAGAAGGAAGCCATTGTACAGGTAACCAGGATCATCAGGATCGTGCCGTTCAATACGCTTTCATTTAAGAGACGGATTGGTTCGCCTTCGGGGGTTTGACCGAGAATGACGTTATATCCCACCATGACGGCAGCCAGCGTTGCTGCAGCCTGGGCATTACTCAGCCCGAAAATGATTCTTCGCTGGTCGACGGACATACGGAAAGTTTTTTGAGTCAGCCAAGCTGCAGCATATTTAGCTATTGTGGCGACAATGATCATGACAATACCGACTTTAATTGTATCGAAGCTGGTGAAAAAAGCCCGGTAATCGATCAACATACCTACTCCGATCAGAAAGAAAGGGATAAAAATCGAGTTACCGATAAACTCTACCCGGTGCATCAGCGGAGAACTCCGGGGAATCAACCGGTTGAGGGACAGACCGGCCAGGAATGAACCGATAATCGATTCGATACCGGCTAGTTCGGCCAGATAAGCACCCAGAAAAACCATGACCAAAACGAAAATATATTGTGATATGCTGTCCTGTACATGCTTGAAAAACCAACGTCCGGCAATAGGAAATGCGATTACTACAAATAAAACGAATATGACGATCGATATACTCAATCGGGTCCAGAAATGTTCTCCAATGACACCGGTTGCCATGCCTACGATTACTGTTAAAACAAGTAATGCCAGCATATCGGTAATCATAGTGCCTCCGACGGTTATCGTAACCGATTTATCTTTCGTGATTCCTAATTTACTGATAATCGGGTAGGCGATTAAAGTATGTGAAGCGAACATACTGGCCAATAGGATGGAGGTTTCCATAGAAAAATGAAGTACGTAAAGGCCGGCAACGATTCCCAAAGCCATCGGAATCAAGAACGTATACATACCGAAAACGAAACTCCGGCCACTATTTTTCTTAAAATCCCCCATGTCGATTTCCAGGCCGGCCAAAAATATGATGTACAACAAACCTGCTGTACCCGATAGAATAATACTACTATCCCGAAGAACCAGGTTAAGGCCGTTAGGCCCGATAATCGCACCCGCTATAATCAATCCCAATAAATGAGGAATTTTCAGTTTGTTGAGGAGCAAAGGGGCTGATAAAATAATTACCAGTATCAATAAAAATTTCAATACCGGATCAGTCAGGGGTAGTTCGTGGGAGATAACAAAAGGTAACAACATCTCTATGTGCGTTTTATAATAATTAATATCTATTTCTGTTCGAAACTTTTCTGTTGTAACAAATATATGAAAATGCTTACTTTAAAATAGAAATGATTTATTTTAATTTTCTGAAATAATTTAGGGAAGTAGGCTATTTTTTCTATTCGCCTGATAATTACTGAGACGCGCACTAAAATGGTCGGTCGGTGTTTAGTTACAAGACTACGATACCTGAAATTAACTAATAAAACTTTTGTAATCTTTCCTGTTTTTTATAAAAAACAAAAATACAATGATTTATGAGTTTTTAAGAAAAAATATAAAGATCTTTGTCTTGAATTCAAGTAGCTATGAAAATGAAGAAAAAATATGGATTTAGCTGGGGTATCCCTCTGTTTCTGATAGCAATGATCGGTATATTCCGCATGATACCGTCTTGGGCCGAGGCGTATGCCTGCCTGTTTTATCCCTTTATTTCGACTTTGCTCTCTGCTTTTTCTTCTTTATTTCCTTTTTCTGTGGGCGATTGTTTTATCGTCGGTACTTGTCTGTGGATTTTGATTTATCCTTTTTATGCCTGGCGGAAAAGAAAAGGGGCGAAAAAAACAGTCGGGACGATCATACGTGTCCTGATGTGGGTATATATTTGGTTTTATTTTGCCTGGGGATTGAATTATTTCCGTTTCCCTTTTTACGAGCGTACCGGTATAGCTAAAGCAGCATTTTCGGCAGAAAAATTTCAGGATTTTCTAACGGGATATGTCGGCAAACTGAACGAGAGTTACAGTAAGGCAGGAGATACGCTTTCGGGCTGGTATTTGGAGCGATATACGACGGCCGGCCCGATGAGTAAAATTCCTGTTGCCGGAGTTATACAGGAAGGATATGGAAAGATGGCTTCCCGTTTCGGTTTAGTTGAACCTGGAAAATTTTTACGGGTAAAGCCGATGTTGTGGAGTCGGTTGATGTCCCGGGTGGCTGTGACAGGATATATGGGGCCTTTCTTTACTGAATTCAATTTGAATCAGGAGTTATTGAGTGTCGAGTATCCTTTTACTTATGCTCATGAGTTGGCTCATCGTCTCGGGATCGCCAGTGAAGCCGAAGCCAATTTATACGCCTATCTGGTTACTTCTGCTGCTCAGGAACCTGCTATTCGTTTCAGCGGTTATTTCTCTATGCTGGGCTATGTGGTAAACAATGCCCGGAGATTACTTACAGAAGAGCAGTACCAGGAAATTGTAAAACGGATCCGACCTGAAATAGTAGAATTGTATAATAGCCATCTATTATATTGGCGTGAAAAATATAATCCCGGTATGGGACAAATACAACATCAAGTGTACAATGCTTACCTGAAAGGGAATCAGGTGAGTAGCGGTACTAAAAATTATTCTGAGGTAATCGGATTACTGATGTCCTTGCAAGAAGATCGAATCGTTTTGTAATAGTTATTTATTTTTTATGGACAGCAAAAGTTGCCTGCCGATTAACTTTTTGTTTTCCCGATAAATTTCAGATTTGATGATGCCTATTCCTTGGGCATACCAGGTAGAAATTTTATAACGTGTCGTTATACCTAAACAAGTGGTCTGTAGGTTAGATTCGATTTTATAACAAATAAAATCTCCTGCTGGTACTTTTATACGGGTTTGAGCCGTTACAACCCGGTTCTTTTGACTTATTCGGGTTTGCAGACTGCTTTGTTGGATGGTCATATATCCGTCTTCGAGGTGTTGTCCGACAGAGAGTGAACCGGGAAGTAAGAAGCCCGGGCCGGTGAATTGGCAGGTCTCGTTTTTCCGGATGTGAATAAAATTGGGCAGATAAGTATTCACATGCTTTTGTACACAGGAAGTGGTAAATGAAAAAGAGGGAATGACCACAGTTCGTTTTTTATCCCAAAGGGTTCCTGTATAGTGAATGACTGACAGCGAATCAGTGTTTTCGATCTTTTCTGTCGTCTGTTGGAAATAGTACCTCTCTGCCTGTTCACTGTCGATTTGGTAAAGAAGTTGTGTTCCTTTGTCGACGGAACAGAAAGGAGCTTTATGGTCGGTGATCCAGGCAGAACATGTGAGATATAAAATCGTAAAGATAAAGAACATTTGATCTTTCATAAACGGACGTTTTAATTGGAATACAATAAGTTTTGATAGATTTTGATTGATGTATACGTAATAGATTGAAAATAATTGTTTTAAAAAAAGAAAAATAATTATCTTTGTCCAGCTAAAGAGATATTTTTTTATCCAATTAAAACGTCCCTTTCTTTGAGGTGAAATTCCGATCGCAGCTCGTCCTTTTCTGTTAGTTATCCATCGGGAATCGTCTTGATTCGTATTCATCAGGTAGGTGGGAGGGGTGACTTTACCGGCAGGAGTGAAAATTATCGACGGTAAAAGTGGTAGGTTTAGTTCGTTACTAATTCTGCATTTAGTGTAAATATGTATATAAATAACTTTATGAAATATCCCGGATTTTCACTTGAATGTTGTCTTCCAAATCCAGCATTGCATTGATCAGAAAGAGATACCGGAATCGGGGGAGGTCTCCGAGGCCGATATCCTGTTCTTTTATGATGCCTCTTTCGAGAAGATAACGACGTTTCGTGCCATTGAGTAAATAAGTAGAAGGGGTAATGTATTGGTTTCCATCGTAAAAAACGACATTACTGTAACTGGTATCGGTGATCCTACCGTTTTGATAAATCAGGATTTCGTCGCATGTTCCTTTAGATTGCTGCAATTGGATCAGTTTATCCCGATCTGCATATTTAAAAGTATAATCGATGCCGCTGCCGTCGACAAGTTTTAAAGTATGAACCCGGCGGGGAGAGTAGGTTTCGAAATCGATTTTTCTGATTTCCTGATCGTAAATGATGCGGCATTTTAGGGTACCGAGACGCTTGTCTGGCGGTATTGATTCGGAGGATAAAGGAAGGAAGGTACTGTTCCCGAAATGTACCCGCTGGGTGTCGGTTATACGTTGCCAGTGAAGTTCGGGATGTATGAAACGGCCGTCGACAATTTTCAGACTTTCTATAAAGGCGTTTTTTATCATTATTTTATTTCTATTTCTGGATGGGTAAGTAAATTTTTTCGAGTATTTCCTGATATTCTTCTTTTGCCTGACTATTGACCGTAATACCACCGCCACTGCGGAAGTAATACCGGTTATCTACTTTCTCTATAAATCGGATCAGTACGGCACTATCGAGCGTTTGGCCGTCGAAATAACCGAATACTCCTGAATAATATCCCCTGGGCAATCCTTCGGCTTGACGGATCAGCTTTTGGGTTGCTGCTTTAGGGGCACCCGAAATAGAACCGGCGGGTAATAGCTTGAATAAAAGTGTTCCCAATTCGTTTTGCCATCCGTCGGGTAATTGCCCGCTGATTTCCGAGCTGGTTTGTAATATCTCACCCTGGGAAGTGTGAATCTTTTCTACGTAACGAAAGCGTTTCACTTGTACACGAGTGGCTACAATATTCAGATCGTTCCGGATGAGATCGACGATCGTATAATGTTCGCATGTTTCTTTATGATTTTGAAGCAAGCGGTTTTCTGCGTCGGGTAAAGTGGCATCGATGGTTCCCTTCATCGGGTAAGATAGGATCTCATTATTTTCGATCCGGACGAAGCTTTCGGGAGAAAAGCAAACCAATCGGTCAGGAAGTAAAAGTTTATAGCGGGCCTGACTGTGATAAAAGATTTGTTCTAAAGTGAGATTGGTTTCGATGGGGGTTCTTTCGGTCAGGTTGAGCAAAAAACTATCCCCGCGTGACAGGCCTTGATGTACGATCCTGAATTTTTCCTGGTATGTTTCAAAGCTACTGTGAAGAATTTTTATACGAGGTTCCGGAATAGGGGAAAGGGGCGTTTTATAATGACCGATGGTTCCGATCGTAAAATAAACGGATGGATCACTTAAGGGCTTTTCGACGAAAAATCCATGGATACCCTCGAAATCTACTCCAAATAGGAAAGGAATGCCGGCTCTACCACAACGGTTCATCTCTTCCCGTACAATTTCTGCTTTCATCTTTGTGTTATAAAATCCGTGGCAAAGATAATTCGGATTGCAGCATGTTGCGAAATAAATCTATTTTATTTGTTATTTTTGTATTCATGAAAAAAGTGCTCGTTATCGATAATTACGATTCGTTTGTATACAATGTGATTCAGTTGCTTCGGGAAGCTGTTGTTCCTGTTGGTTATGATATAGTCCGTAATGATAAGATCGATTTTTCTGGCTTAGGGGATTATGGAGGGATTCTTTTGTCGCCAGGACCGGGTATTCCGGCCGAAGCCGGGGAACTGTTAAAACTGATCGAATTCTGTAAGTATACTCATCCGATATTGGGCATTTGTTTGGGACATCAGGCGATTGCAGAGACATTCGGAGCTTCGTTATATAATTTATCTCGCCCTTTGCATGGACATCGCAGTGTTTTGAAGAAGGTAGATGAACACGATCCCCTGTTCGAAGATTTGGCCGATCCGATTCAAGTGGGCCGCTATCATTCCTGGGTGATCGATCCCGAAACAATGCCCGGAGAATTGATTACCAGCTCAATAGATGAACAAGGTCATATCATGTCTTTTTATCATACTGAATTACCTATCCATGGTATCCAGTTTCATCCGGAGTCTTACATCTCGGATTGTGGGTCTGGAATAATCAGGAATTGGTTGAAAATGGTCCGGTAAAGGTTTCCTGCAGAAGCTGCTGTTTACTTTACCTGATAAGGGGATAATTATATCAAGCCCATTTGTTTTAAAAGGATACTGGCGTTCATATTACTACTGATACCGGGATGAAGTTTGTAATCGTACGTAATTTGACTACCGGAATGGACAATCTCGAAGCAGACATTGAAAAAATGTTCCGGGAAATCGTCAGCCAGTTCTCCTAAAGCCAAATCGTGGGTTGCAACGAGGCCGGAGATAGGGTAAGAGAGTATCCTTTTTAAGAAAGCCAATGAACCGTTTAATTTATCCACCGAATTTGTTCCTTTCAGCATTTCGTCCAAAATGATGAATACTTTGTCTTCCTGCTGTGCGATGTTAACTAGTTGTTGAAGCCGGAGAAGCTCTGCGTGGAAGTAGGAAGTGTCTTTAGACAGACTATCGGTAGTCCGCATACTGGTGAAAAGCGTCATGGGCTGAAAAGCAAAATAGCGGCTGCAAACGACATTCCCGGATTGAGCTAAAATCAGATTTACCCCGATCGTACGCAAAAAGGTACTTTTACCGGCCATATTGGCTCCGGTGACAATGGCGATTTGGTGTAAGGAGCGGATACTGAAATCATTGGTGACGTTTCGTTCGCTTTTTAGTAAAGGATGTCCTATTTCTTCGGTGTCTAATAATCGATCCTGACAGATGACCGGGAGGCAATAAGCAGGATGGTTGAAACGATAATTGGCCATGCTGATCAAGGCATCGGCTTCACTAAGGACGTCTGTCCAGGTTTCGATGTCAGGTCCATATTTCTTTCTCCAGTGATCCAGACGGAGCAGGGTATGGAAATCTTTGAGGTATAGTCCGTTTAAAATGAAAGCGATGACAATGTTACCCCGTTGGTCGAGACTGTTCTGTATCCGGTGAAGTTGAGTCAAAGCTTGCAGGGAATTACTCTCCGGGGTAAACAAGCTGTGTCTTATTTTCTGAAGATAAGGGGAACGGAAAGATTGATCGTGGATTAACCGGACTAAAGGAAGATAATTGCTGATGGTTTTCAGAAACAGGTTGAGCCGTTGATGATAGGCATTGATTTTTTTGATATATAAGGCCAATGCCGAAAGTTGTAATAGGGATAGCACAAGGGAAATGGAAAAAGGCAGGGGGGTAAAGCTCGTTACCGCCCACGAAACGATTACAATCGTGTTGGCTATCCATAAAATCAGACGGACTGTGCTATGTTTTGAAAAGAATGGGGATTCGGTCGGTCCTGATTTTAAAATGACCGCATCGAGGGCTTGGGTCGGATGGAGTGCTCCGGCAGCACGAAAGTGTTGACACCATTCCGGTTCGGCGCATAATTCTTCTGCCGCTTGCTGACGGGAATGAATGACTTCCGGGTCTTTGCTGAGAGATAATAACCAGGATACCAACTTTTGGGTGCCGGAAAAAGTCACTGTCCGGTTTAAATGCTGGAAGAGGGAATCTTCCCCGAATAGGTCCAGGTCATGGGCATAAGGGTGGGCAGGATCGTTGAACCTTTCGCCTTGGTCAAGAGCAGAGAAATTACCGGCTAAATAATCCGATTCCAACGTGTTTATACGAAGTAGTTCTTCGATGAGATGTTGCCGGTAGATGATTTGGGAATCCCATAGAGTCAAAAAAATGAATACGAGAATAGCTCCTATACCCAAAAGTAAGAGAGGTTGAGTACTATGGTTGATCAGGAGGTAGATCAAAAAGATCATATAGCCGAAAGTGAGCAATTTGGCCAATGTAATCAGATTGCGCCGTTTTTTTATTTGCTTTAAACGGGCGGTATAGTGGTCTATCTGTTTCTGGTAATATTCATCGGGTTTCATTTTCGGAAATTTTGATTGTACAAAAATAAAAGGATAAATGGAAAAATAGTCAGAAATTTATACTTTTGCGCTCTCAAAATCGGACAGTTATTTTTTACAGGTAGTTAATTGAAGAGGAACGATGAATTTTCTGACGCTTATTGATTATATCGGTACATTTGCGTTTGCCATTAGTGGGATCCGTTTGGCTTCTGCTAAACGCTTCGATTGGTTCGGGGCTTATGTGGTTGGATTCGTTACAGCTGTCGGAGGAGGAACGATTCGGGATTTGTTGCTGGATGTTACCCCGTTCTGGATGTTGCAGTCTTCCTATCTGATCGTGACTGCCCTGGCTTTGGGATTTGTTATTCTGTTCGGGCGATATGTCATCAGGTTGAATAATACTTTTTTTATTTTCGATGCCATCGGTTTAGGGTTATTCGCCGTTGTCGGTATCGAGAAAAGCATCACTTATGGTTACCCCATGTGGGTAGGATTGATTATGGGTACTCTCACCGGAGCCGCCGGAGGAGTTTTGCGGGATACCCTGATCAATGAAGTCCCTTTGATTTTCCGAAAAGAGATCTATGCCCTGGCTTGTGTGTTCGGTGGCTTGGTTTACTATCTCTGTCTGTATTCCGGTTTAAATTCGACACTGACACAGATCATCGGGGCTGTTTCTGTCATCCTGATCCGGATTCTGGCTGTAAAGTATCACATCAGTCTGCCTAATCTGAAAGGGGAAAACTGAGTTGGAAAGTCTTTATGTAAGATTAATATCGAAAACGTTGTCATTTAGAATAACAAGTTTTATCTTTGTTCTGTTATAATTAGTCAGAAAAAAGTCTGAAATACTATTAATTTGAAATCAATTTTCTGATTTTTATTCAGAATGTATATGAAACCTGAAAATATTTTTGCTCAGATAGCTGAGGCTGGTGAAGAGGAACAGTTCGATTTGCTTTTTAAATCTCCTAATTGCCGGATCGACCGGATCGTTTCTTCCGGTCATAGTTCGCCCAAAGGATTTTGGTACGATCAGGAGAACGATGAATTTATATTATTGATTCAGGGAGAGGCTACGCTGGAATTTGAGGACCGCAAAGTGACATTGAAAAAAGGAGACTACCTGCATATTCCCAAAAATTGCAAACATCGGCTCGATAGTACCAGTATCGAGCCGGTATGTGTATGGTTGTGCGTGTTTGATATCGAATAGGGAAAAGGTTATTTTATCGATGTTATTTTGCAAGATGATTGCTGTGCTTTTGAAGCTTTAGTTCAGAAGTACGGGGAGAGTGTGGAGTTATCTCCGGTACTTATTTTTTCGGTGCCGGAGGTACGGTCGTTATTTTTTTACTTCTAGTTTTTCATTAATAATGTCTGTTATTTGTTCTTTCGGACGTAACCCGGTTACCGTAAAAGGTTTGCCGTTTTCGGGAATAAAGAGCATCAGTGGGATGCTGGAGGCATTGAATAATTGAGCTAATGCCGGTTCTTTATCCACATCCACTTTATAGATCTGAAGCTTATCTCCGTATTCTTTTTGAATCTCTTCCAAAATAGGAGATAGTTTTTTGCAAGGTGGACACCAGGTGGCATACATATCGATGATGGCCGGTTTATCACCGAGATACTTCCAGTCTTTATTCTTTTCGAAATCCCAAATCTGTACTTTGAATTCTTTCGTATTCAAATTTTTCACACTTTGGGCATCGGCATATGACAAAATTCCTGCTGAAAAAAATATCAATAACAGGATCCATGTTTTTTTCATAGCTAAAATATTAAGTAATTATTTGAACGACTATCGGAAATATATACAGATTCCCTGTGGACGAAGTTACAAAAAAGGGTATCTTTGCAAAGTTTAAAATAAAAGATTACTCCATGGTTGTTTTTCCACATGCGAAAATAAATATCGGTCTCTTTGTGACCGGGAAGAGAAATGACGGTTTTCATAATCTGGAAACGATTTTTTTCCCGGTGGGATGGTCTGATATACTCGAAATTGGGCGGGGAGAAGGAGAAAGCGGGAGTTTCCGATTTAAGAATACCGGTCTGGAAGTGGGAGGAGATCCCGGGAAAAATCTGGTGATTAAAGCTTATCACTTGTTGGCTGCCGATTTTCATTTGCCGGCCATACAAGTACACTTACATAAGATCATCCCTTTCGGTGCCGGTTTAGGGGGGGGATCGGCGGATGCAGCTTTTATGCTGAAAGCTTTGAATGCTTTTTTCGATCTTCGTCTCTCCGGGCAAAAGATGGTAACTTATGCTGCCCGCCTGGGGAGTGACTGTGCTTTTTTTATCGATGATCGTCCGGCATTTGCTTCCGGTAAGGGGGAGTTGCTGGAGCCGATAGAGCTTACGTTGGCCGGTTATCGGATCATCATAGTGAAACCCTCTTTCGGAGTATCTACGCCTGAAGCATATGCAGGGATCACTCCCCGGCCGGCCGGATATGATCTGCGTCAGCTCGGACAACTTCCGGTAAATACATGGAAAGAATATATCCGGAATGATTTTGAAGCGACTGTTTTTCAAAAATATCCCTCTCTAACTTTATTGAAGCAGCAATTGTATGAGCGGGGGGCTGAATTTGTGAGTATGAGCGGGAGCGGATCGGCTATTTATGGCTTGTTTAAGAAAGACCGGGAAATCAACCTGGATTTTCCCGATTGTTGTGTGTGGCAAGGAGAGACTTTAATTTAAAATATAACCTGTTCGAATTGTAATGAGAGCTTATCTGACGATTATATTAATTGGTTTGGTATCGGCATTTATCGGTATCATTCCTTTATTCAAAAGAAAGGCAGATAAATATACTGTTTTATCGGCTTTTGTGTTGTTTCTGATCATGCCCTATGTGGTTTATCACCTGAGTTTACCTTGGACACAATGGTGGTGGAAAGGTATGATCGTGTCTGCAGTTTTGACCCTCCCTCTGGTGATTACCTCGGGGCGGGGAAGTTCAAGATGTGCATTCCCGCTTTTATTGGCTTCTGTCGTAGTCGGTGCTTTTATTTCCTTTTTGGGACATTATTTATTGTAAATACCGGGGGAAAAAGGGAGGACAAGCCTTTCCGGACAGATTAACGGTTTTAAGCCTGAAGGACGAATCTTTTCCGAAAGTTGATCGGTGGAATTAGTCTCCCGATATCATTGTATTTTATCGAAGATTGTAGTTCCACCGATTGACAGGTTGTCTATACCGTCCAAAGGAAAGAGGTAAATTATAAGATTTCTCCTGTTGGATTTTAGTTTTTCAGGCTAAAAGAATAGAAAATGGCGGATATACCTCCGAAAATAAAGGCCAGACCTGTCCATACGATAATATTGAATATACCGAAAAGCGGATGGAAAATAATCAAAAAGGCAAAAATTAAGGTCAGGATTCCTCCTGTCAATACCCATCCCCAATTAGGAATACGGAAAGATTGCATTTGACTGGATTGACCGATAAAACCGATACCTACGAACATTAAGATAAATCCTACGACATAAGGTAACAGATCGGCTGCCCAGGCTAGATTACCTAATAATATAAATCCGATGACCAAATCCAGTATTCCGACGGCTAAGCCCCAGCCCCAGTTCCGGTAGCGTTGCCCTGCAAATGCATTTACAATTTCACCGATCCCATACAGGATAAACATGATACTGAAATAAACCGCCAGCGCAAAATAGGATTCAACCGGATTTCTGAATACCCATATACCGCAAAGAATAGAAAGAATACCGATAATTAGCATTAGCCACCAATATCGGTTGTTAGAAGAGTAAGTTTCTGTCGTTTCCATAACTATAAGTTTTAAATTATAGTTATTTAAACGAAAAAAGGCTGGTAATGTTTTAAGGGGGATTTTTTACTGTCGGCAGGATCATGATCTAGTCCTGCCGACAGTAAAAAGATTATTTTTCGTTATAGAGGTGTACATCCATTTGCGGGAAAGGAATATTGAGGTTTTCCTCTGCAAAGGTCTTGTATACTTTTTCGTTCATATCGAAAAAGACACCCCAATAATTTTCTGCTTTTACCCAGGCCCGAACGACAATGTCGACAGAACTGGAGTTAAGAGCGGTTAAAGCGATAAAATAATTGGGATCTTTCAATACTCTGGGATCATTATCTAAAAGCCGGGCAATGACAGCTTTTGCATGTTCGTAGCTATCACCGTAGCCGATTCCGAATACCCAGTCGACCCGCCGTTGCGATTCTTTCGAGTAGTTCATCATAATTCCGGTAGATAAGCCTCCGTTAGGAATGATGATCACCTTGTTATCGGTAGTCGTAATGATGGTATTGAAAATCTGGATCTCTTTCACTGTTCCCGACTGACCTTGTGCTTCGATATAATCTCCCACTTTAAACGGTTTGAAAAGCAGTATCATCACTCCACCGGCAAAATTTTGCAGTGTACCGCTCAATGCCATACCGACAGCGACACCGGCAGAAGCAAATAAAGCGATGAATGAGCTTGTCTCGATACCTAAAACACTGATAATGATAATCACTAAAGTGAAATTCAGGGTGATACTCACCAAACTCTTGGTAAAAGTGGCCAATGAAGCTTCGACATGCCGTTTCGTAAGTATGTTTATAACTAAACGATTTAATTTTTTTACAATCCAACGACCGATGAAGAACACCAGAAGTGCCACCAGTAACTTGGAACCGAATGAAACACTGAGATCAATAAGTTTATTGACCAATGTGTCCAAAGACATTGTAGATAAAGAATTTTCCATAATTAATTGATTTTTTTATTTATCACTCACTATAGAGATTTTTTATTTTTCTTCTTTTAGAGTTTCATTTATTGGTATTTTGAAGTATACTGAATCCTTGGGACATATCAAATTACGCTCCAAAGTTATCATATTTATATTTTTTTACAAAAATTACAACCGTAAAAGGCTTTATTCCACTTTCATTTTTAATGTTTCGCTAAATAATTGTATTTTTGTAACCTGTGAAAAATTAATCGTCAGAATACTATGAGCATAGAAAGTTTGTTGACCACCAAGGTGATAGAAGCTGTGAAGCAGTGCTATGACGCTGATGTGGATAAGGATAAAGTGCAGTTACAAGCTACCCGGAAAGAGTTTGCGGGAGATTTGACTGTAGTTGTTTTTCCATTTACGCGTTTTTCGAAGAAATCTCCGGAAGAGACGGGGAAAGAATTGGGGGGCTACCTGAAACAACACATTGAAGAGATTAAAGACTACAATGTGGTGAAAGGATTCTTGAATATCGAGATTTCAGCGGCTTATTGGTTAGGTGTATTGAACGAAGTGGCTCAGGACCCGAAGTATGGATATGTGCATGAAAATAGCGGGCATTCTTACATGATCGAGTATTCTTCGCCTAATACGAACAAACCTTTACATCTCGGTCATATCCGTAACAACCTGTTGGGTTGGTCGGTATCCGAGATACAAAAAGCCAATGGACATGAAGTGAGGATGGTAAATTTGGTGAATGACCGGGGAATACATATTTGTAAGAGTATGATTGCCTGGAAAAAGTTCGCTAATGGTGCTACTCCCGAGTCTACAGGTACGAAGGGCGACCATTTTGTCGGCGACTACTATGTTCGTTTCGATAAGGAATATAAAGCTGAAATAAAAGCTTTGATGGAAAAGGAGGGAATGGAAGAAGAAGAGGCCAAGAAAAAAGCTCCGATCTTGCTGGAAGCGCAGGAAATGCTGCGTAAATGGGAAGCCGGTGATGAAGAGACCGTGAGTTTGTGGCGTACTATGAACGATTGGGTGTTGAAAGGTTTCGACGAAACCTATCGCTTGATGGGGGTGGGTTTCGATAAAGTATATTTCGAATCACAAACGTATAAAAAAGGCCGTGACATTGTCCTGAAAGGTTTAGCTGACGGTGTACTCTACCGGAAAGAAACCGGTAGTGTCTGGGCCGACTTGACCGGAGACGGGCTGGATCATAAATTACTGTTACGGGACGACGGTACTTCGGTTTATATGACTCAGGATATAGGTACGGCCTACGAACGCTTCAATGAATTCGATATGGATGAAATGATCTATGTCGTCGGAAATGAACAGAATTATCATTTCCAGGTACTTTCATTGATTTGTGGTAAATTGGGTTTCCCCTGGGCGGATAAAATTAAGCATTTGTCTTACGGAATGGTTGAATTACCTGAGGGAAAGATGAAATCCCGTGAAGGTACGGTTGTCGATGCCGATGATCTGATGGCTGAAATGATCGATACAGCCAGAGAAACTTCTCAGGAATTAGGAAAATTGGACGGCTATTCCGAAGCTGAGGCCGAAGAGGTATACCGGAAAGTGGCTTTGGGGGCGTTGAAATATTTTATTCTGAAAGTAGACCCCAAAAAGACCATGATGTTCAACCCGAAAGAATCGATCGATTTTAACGGAAATACCGGTCCTTTTATACAATATACTTATGCGCGTATTCAGTCGGTATTACGTAAGGCCGCAGACGCAGGGGCATCACCTTTGTCGGCGGATACACATATTCAGCTCTCGGAAAAAGAACAGAATCTGATTAAATTGGTGGCTAAATTGCCTGACGTGGTGAAAGAAGCAGGGACAACCTATAGTCCGGCATTATTGGCTAATTACGCTTATGACCTGGCTAAAGAATTCAATCAGTTTTACCATGATTTTTCTATTCTGAAAGAAGAAAATGAAGCTTTGAGAAATTTCCGTTTGTTGCTGGCTAAACAATGTGGTGAGGCGATTAAAAATGCCATGGGAATGTTAGGCATTGAGATGCCGGAAAGAATGTGATCGGGAAATGGGGTATGAATCTGACCAATTATCATAGTCATTGTTCTTTTTGTGACGGAAAAGCTCCTATGGAAGATTTTGTGAAGTCGGCTATCGCTGCCGGCTTTACTTCTTACGGTATATCTTCACATGCTCCGCTTCCTTTCGAGACGTGCTGGACTTTATCGCAAGAGCGGGTGCCCGATTATTTACAGGAAATTGGGCGGTTGAAACAGAGATATGCAGGAGAAATCGAGATCTATGCCGGTTTGGAAATAGACTATCTGAATGAAATTCAGAATCCGGCTAATTCCTATTTTCAGGCTTTACCGTTGGATTACCGGATCGGATCGGTCCATTTGGTGTATACTGACGAAGAGGAAATTATCGATACAGATACCGATCCTGAAAATTTCCGGTATTTATTGGAAAAGCATTTTCGTGGGAATTTGCAGGAGATGGTCACCCGCTATTTTGTTGCAGCCATGCGTATGGTGGAAGCGGGAGGTTTTGATTTTGTCGGACATGCCGATAAGATTTCTTATAATGCCGGGATTTGTCAACCGGATCTATTCCGGCAGGGCTGGTTTACCGATATGTTGAAGGAATACTTTACGCTGATTGCTGAAAGAGGTATCATGATGGAAATCAATACTAAAGCTTTTTTACGTAAAGGGTGTTTTTTTCCGGATATCCGGCATTTTGCCTTTATTCGTGCTTTGGGGATACCGGTACTGGTTAATTCTGATGCCCACCGTCCGGATTTGATCAATGCCGGGCGGGCGGAGGCTTTACAGGCGCTGAAAGAAGCTGGATTCCATACCGTTAGACAATTGCAGGGAGGAAAGTGGATCGATGTGCCGATTGCTTGAGAGATCAGTAGGGATGAACCTGGAAAGTTCCGGAAAAATTCGAATAAAAGAATTGATTTTTAACTGACAAACTTTCTATACAATGGACAGTTGGGTGATCGTACAAACCTTTATAAATCCGCAGGAAGCCTATATGGCTAAGGCTTTTTTAGAATCTGCCGGGATCGAAACCCGGATGCAGGATGAATTGACGGTCCGGACGGGGATCCATGCACAGGCAATCGGTGGAGTAAAGCTGCTCGTCCGGCATGAATGTTGGCAGGAAGCTCTGAAAGTCCTTGAAGAAGGTTTCTCCCTTATTCCGGCCGGCCTGGAAGTGCCGTAGTTGTGGAAAAGCTTGGAAATATAAATAATTTAAACGATGAAAAAATCGATTCATTTTATACCATCGTCGCTCGTTTGTTCGGTAGCTATTGATTTGACCGTGGAGGATGGGGTGATCCGGGAAGTTTGTTTCGAAGGAGGATGCAGCGGAAATCTGCAAGGAATTTCGATGTTGGTAAGGGGAATGAAAGTAGAGGAGGTAATAGAAAGATTGGAAGGTATACAATGTGGAAGTAAACGTACTTCCTGTCCGGATCAATTGGTGAAAGCGCTGAAAGAAATAGAACGGTGTTAAAGGATTTTTTGTTTTTAATGGGAAGTAATTAAAATGAGTATTGATTTAAATCAGGCATTGGAATATGCGGTAGCCTGGGCGAAAGAAGTTGGAAAGATACAGCTTTCCTATTTCAGGGGAAATGATTTGGGTATACAAACCAAATCGAATGTGTACGATGTGGTAACAAGAGCCGATAAAGAAAGTGAAGCTTTTCTGTTGGATAAGATTCAGAAGCACTATCCCGGGCATGCAGTCCTTGGGGAAGAAAGCGGTGCTCATGCCGGTACTGCCGAGTATCGGTGGGTGATCGATCCTTTGGACGGTACGAATAATTATAGCCAGGGATTACCTGTATTTACAGTATCTATCGGGTTGCAATACCGGGAAGAAACCATTCTGGGGGTTGTTTATGCGCCGTATCTCGGCGAGTTGTATACGGCAATCAGGGACAGAGGAGCCCGGTACAATGGAAAAGTGATCCGTGTTGCTGAAAAACAGGATTTGGCTCATTCTGTTTTGGGAACAGGATTTCCTTACGATAAAGATGTAAATCCGGATAATAATGCTGCAAATCTGGCTGCAATCCTGCCTTCCATCCGGGGGATAAGACGAATGGGCTCGGCTGCTTATGATTTATGCTGCGTCGCTGCCGGTTGGTTGGACGGATATTGGGAATTGGCATTACAGCCCTGGGATATGTGTGCCGGAGCCTTGATTGTACAGGAAGCCGGAGGCATCGTCCGCAGATTCAGGGAAAACCGGGGTATTTCTATACTGGCAGGAAATGCGGCGCTCGTTGAGAAAATGGGTGAAAAAATACAATGATTTGATTTGAAATTAAGTTATGGCAACTTCCAGAGAGATGACAGCAGGGCCCGCGCTGCCACTTATTTTCAATTTTACGATGCCCTTGCTTTGGGGCAATTTGCTTCAACAGACTTATTCGTTGGTAGATGCTGCTATTGTCGGAAAATTCTTGGGAATAAATGCGTTGGCTGCTGTCGGAGCCAGTAGTTCCGTGATTTTCCTGATTTTGGGTTTCTGTAATGGGTGTAGTTGTGGTTTCGGTATTCCGGTGGCCCAGAAGTTCGGTGCCCGTGATTATGTCATGATGCGGCGTTATGTGGCTGTGAGTTTGCAGCTTTCGTTGGTGATGTCTGTTATGATTGCTTTGATTACCAGTATCTATTGTGCAGATATCTTGAGGATTATGCGTACACCGGAGAATATCTTCGAGGGTGCGTATGCCTACTTGCTGGTGACTTTTATCGGAGTACCCTGTACGTTTCTGTACAATCTTCTATCCAGCATTATCCGTGCATTGGGAGATAGTAAGACACCGTTTTGGTTTCTGCTCTTTTCGACTATACTCAATATTATCCTGGACCTTTTCTGTATTCTGGTATTGAAATGGGGAGTTTTGGGAGCGGCGATCGCTACTGTTTTTTCTCAGGGAATTTCTGCCTTATTGTGTTATGTATACATGTACAGGCATTTTCAGATACTGAAAGGGGAAGCCAAAGAGCATAAATTTCAGTTGCATCTGGCAAGGACTTTATTAAATATCGGCGTACCGATGGGATTACAGTTTTCGATCACTGCGATCGGTAGTATTATGCTTCAAAGTGCAAATAATGCCTTGGGAACGGCTTGTGTGGCTGCTTTTACCTCTGCTATGCGGATCAAAATGTTTTTTATCTGTCCTTTTGAAAGTTTGGGAATCGCTATGGCGACTTATTGCGGACAAAATTACGGAGCAGGTAAGCCGAAACGTATCTGGCAAGGGATCAAAGCCAGTGGGGTGATGATGCTGATTTACGCCTTACTGACCTTTGTCGTTTTAATGGTCGGGGCGAGGACGTTGGCTTTACTTTTTGTAGATACTACCGAACTGGAAATATTGAAAAATACGGAGTTGTTTTTGCACGTATCTGCCTATTTCTTTCCTTTCCTGGGATTGCTTTGTATCCTGCGTTACACCATTCAGGGGGCAGGGTATACGAATCTGGCTATGCTTTCCGGAGTTTCCGAAATGATAGCCCGTACCCTGGTCAGCATATATGCCGTACCGGTATACGGTTATATTGCAGTTTGTTTCGGCGATCCGACAGCCTGGCTGGCAGCCGATCTCTTTCTGATTCCAGCCTTTATTTATGTCTACCGGAAATTGAAAGAGCTCAGATGTCCGTTGACGGAAGGCTGAAAGGATAAGCTGACCGGACGATCAGGCCAAAACCTGATGCCGGGTCTGTAAGATCGAATTTTTTAGAATACGTTTGGCTGTGAGATATCCCTCTTCATAGATCTCTCTGATGTGTTCCAGATCGAACATGCTGTATTTGGTCATATTTTGGGGGGATATGAATACATCGCACATATTCCGGTCGATATCGGTATTCCGGTCCAGACCCAGATGAAAAGAACGGATAGCCATACCGATCATGTTGGTGATTTTTTCCGAAGTATCTATCGAATTGATTTCGACGGCTATAATTTTCTCGCAACGCTTGCGTATGGGACGTACGGGAAGATTCATAAAGACTCCTCCGTCGACATAATCGACATGATCGATTTCCCGGGGAGTAAAGACTACCGGGATAGAGCAGGAAGCAATAATGCAGGGGAGAAGTTCTCCCTTTTCAAAATGGACGGGTACAGCTCCGTTAATGTCACTGGCTGTAATGACCAGGGGAATTTTCAGTTCTTCAAAAGTCTTGACATGCAGAAATTCTGCCAGCCGTTCTTCCATACCGTTCATAATCATGATCCCTTTCTTCGACATGGTGGGACGGGCAAAATGCAAAATTTTTTTTCCCAGGAAAAAATTCAAACATTCTTCGGGGGTATGACCGGCGGCAATCATGGCTCCGACAATCGAGCCGGCACTGGTGCCCGAGATGATATCGGGACGGAGGCCTGCTTCATACATGGCTTGTACGACTCCGATGTGGGCGAAGCCCCGGGCTCCACCGCCGCTGAGCACCAATCCTAACCGATATCGAGGTGTTGTATCCATAAATAATAGTTTCTAATTACCGATTTGTACGAAAATCCCGAGGTGGGGTTTTCATTGGCCAAAAATATAAAAGAAATTGTTTATTTGAGAGTATTCTTATCAGTTTAAATAATAGTTCTAAACCTGAAATTTATGAAAAGATATTTTTTACCTTTTACCTTTAATTTTTATCTTTGCACCTCAAATCAAAACAAATAAGATGCAGGAAAAAATTTTGATATTGGACTTCGGATCGCAGTACACCCAGTTGATTGCGAGAAGAGTCCGGGAATTGAATGTATATTGTGAGATTTATCCTTACAATCATTATCCGGCTCTCGACTCCTCTGTAAAAGGAGTTATTCTTTCCGGAAGTCCTTTTTCCGTCAGGGATGATAAAGCTCCTCAGCCGGATCTGACGGCGATAAAAGGTCAGTTGCCTTTATTGGGAGTGTGTTTTGGCGCTCAGTATTTGGCTCATCATTTCGGAGGAGAGGTAAAGGCTTCTAACAAACGTGAATATGGCAGGGCGAATTTAGCTTTCGTCGATAAAACAAGTAAGCTGTTTAAAGGTATCGGCGATAATTCACAGGTATGGATGTCACATGGAGATACGATAGAAAAATTACCGGCAGGCTGTCAGGTGATTGCCAGTACCAAAGATGTGAAAAATGCCGCTTTTAAGGTAGAGAACGAGATTACTTACGGTATTCAGTTCCATCCTGAAGTATATCATAGTACCGAGGGAACTTGTCTGCTTCGCAACTTTGTGGTGGGTATCTGCGGATGTTCACAGAACTGGACCCCCGATTCTTTTGTAGAGACGACAGTGGCTGAATTAAAACAGAAATTGGGAGACGACCGGGTGATTCTGGGATTATCCGGTGGGGTGGATTCTACTGTAGCAGCTATGTTATTGCATCGGGCTGTTGGTAAAAATCTGACCTGTATCTTTGTTGATAATGGTTTGCTGAGAAAAGACGAATATAAAACGGTTCTGGAGAATTATAAAGAGTTAGGACTGAATGTGGTCGGAGCGGAATCCGGAGATTTGTTTTTAGGACGTCTGGCAGGTGTCACCGAACCTGAAAAGAAACGGAAAATTATCGGAAGTACTTTTATCGATGTTTTCGATCAGGAAGCTTCTAAAATAGAAGATGCCAAATGGCTGGGACAAGGTACGATCTATCCCGATGTGATTGAATCGCTTTCGGTAAACGGACCTTCACAGACTATTAAATCCCATCACAACGTAGGAGGTTTGCCCGATTATATGAAATTAAAACTGGTAGAACCTCTCCGTTTGTTATTTAAAGATGAAGTTCGCCGGGTAGGAAAAAGTCTTGGTTTGCCGGATAAATTCCTGCAACGTCATCCTTTCCCAGGTCCGGGCTTGGCTATCCGGATCTTAGGCGAGATCACTCCCGAAAAAGTAAGACTTTTGCAAGAAGCCGATCACATTTTTATTTCTATGCTTCAGGAAGAAGGATTGTATAATAAAGTCTGGCAGGCCGGAGTGATGCTGCTACCGGTACAGAGTGTCGGTGTGATGGGAGATGAGCGGACTTATGAAAGTGTGGTTGCGCTTCGGGCAGTTGAATCGACAGATGGCATGACCGCCGATTGGTGTCACTTGCCTTATGAATTTCTGGCCCGGGTTTCCAATCGGATTATAAATAATGTCCGGGGGATCAACCGTGTTGTTTATGACATCAGTTCAAAACCACCTGCAACAATCGAGTGGGAATAATCTATAAACCAGTCCTAATGACTGTTTTTTATAACTCACGGAGGTAGGAGCTATGCCTCGTGAGTTATTCTATTTTAAAAATAGATTTAGTTTTATTACCTTTGAAGCCGTGAGATCGTAAATTATCACGTGGGAATAACTGGCTGGTAAGTTGTCCTTGGGGGCAGCTTATTTTTTTAGAGATAAAGGTAGATCCCTGTATAATAGGAAAATAAAAACAATTGGTTTATGAAAAATAATGCGGATGAAATAAGGAGATTAAAAGAACGATTAGGGCAGGGGACTTTAAAAACGGTGATTATTCCTCATATTTCGGCAGATGGTGATGCGGCAGGCTCTTGTTCGGCTTTGTCTGAAGTGTTGCAGCAAGTGGGAATAGAATGGCATATCCTGACCTGTGATTTTATTCCGGAATATCTCCGTTTTTTGAAAAATATCTCTTCGGCTATTTCTTTTCAGGAAAAACCGGAAGAATGTAAACGCTTACTTGCCGATGCCGACCTTATTTTTATGCTCGATCACAATACAGTTGCCCGGGAAGGTGACCTTGAAAATTGGGTGGTGGCTTCTCCTGCCGGGCGTGTAATCATCGACCATCATCCGGATCCCGATCCGCAACAATACGTAATCTCCGATACTCAGGTTTCTTCGACTTGTGAACTACTCTATATCGTCATGTCACAGATTTGGGGAAAGGAGATCGTTACTCCGGATATCGCCGGCGCTTTGTACACCGGCATTAATACCGATACGGGAGGATTGAGTCATAATTCTTCTCATCCGCAGACCTATCGGATTATCGCAGACCTGTTGGAAGCAGGATTGGACAAAGCTTATATCCATGAACGGATTTATCAAATGAACAATTTATCCCGTCTGCGTCTGATTGGAAATGTTTTACTCAATAAACTGGAGGTGAATGAACAATATCCGGTGGCTATTATGCCGATTACCCGGGAAGAATTAGACCGCTATAATTACAAAGACGGAGACTTGGAAGGGTTGGTCAATATTCCGCTCTCTGTTCACAATGTCTGTGTATCGGTACAAATCACGGAACGCAGGGAAAGGGTAAAATTATCTTTTCGTTCTAAGGGAAATGTGCCGGTCAATGAATGGGCTAAGGCTTTTTTCAATGGGGGAGGTCATTTGAATGCTGCCGGAGGACAGATGGATTTGCCGCTGGCAGAAGTGGTGAGAAAGGTAAAAGAAACGATTCCCTGGTTTTTCGAACAACTAAAAAACAGCGGTATTTAAATATTCATATTCTACTAAAAACTTTTATTGTTATGCCTTTTTTTAAATTTCATTTTGTAGAAGCTTCCCGGATGGCAGGTGTGAGTCGTCGGATGGCAGACCGGCTACAAGAGACGATCGGATGCCCGCGTGAACATATCGTGTTCGAGCTGATTCATTCCAGCGTGGTCGAAGATGTAACCATTAAGAGCGGTAATGATTGGCCTTATGTAGAAGTAGATTATTTTGAACGGCCTCCGGAGGTACAACACGAAGTTGCGAAAGTCATTTATGAATGTCTGATGGCCGCCGGATATCAGAATTCGGATGTATATTTTCGTTACCTGACTCCTGAGAATTATTATGAAAATGGAGCCTGTCTGAAATAAATATGTTGATAAAAAACGGGCCGATTTGGTGTGAAATATAAAAAGAATGCTTATGTTTGCGTATAGTATAAAACGCAACATAAACTATGGATGATGTCAGAGAATTAGTCTCTTATCTCAGTAAAGCTGAGCGGGGATATACCAAAACTTTAAATCGTGAGTTTTTGAAAGCCGGATTCGATTTGAGCAGGGAACAATATGAATTATTACAGGTGCTCTGGGCGGAAGATCACGTGAATCAGCAAACTATTTCCAAGAGGCTTCAGAAAGATAAATACAATGTGACGAAACTATTGAATACCCTGACGAAACGTGGGTTTGTGCAGCGGAAAATGTGTCAGGAAGATAAGCGGAATAATTTTGTGGTCCTGACCGAAAAAGGCATAGAGGCCAAAAAGGTTTTGACCAATATCGAAGAGCAGGTACATGCTGACCTGACTTTTACCATTGCTCCGCAGGAAATTAAATCTTGTGTTTGGGTGTTGAAGAAATTAACGGATATGATGGGCTAACGTCATATCCGTTGTTGTTAAATAAACCATGAAAAACAAATAAAATGGAAATTTTTAAAGGATTACAACCCGAATTGGTGTGGAGTTATTTCGAAGAGATCTGTAAAATTCCCCGCCCATCTAAAAAAGAAGAAAAAATAGCTGCCTGGTTGATGGAATTTGCTAAGAAACATCAGCTGGAAGCTCGTCAGGATGAAGCAGGTAATGTATTGATTACGAAGCCGGCTACTCCGGGAAAAGAACAAACCCCGGGTGTGGTTTTACAAGCACATATGGATATGGTTTGTGAGAAAAATGCAGATACCGTTCATGACTTCGATAAAGATCCGATAAAACCTTATATAGACGGTGAATGGGTAAAAGCCAAAGGTACGACACTGGGAGCGGACGATGGTATTGGAATAGCTGCTGCATTGGCTGTTTTGACAGATGAAAATATTCAGCACGGACCTTTGGAATGTCTGTTTACCGTTGACGAAGAAACCGGATTGACCGGGGCTTTTGCTTTACAGCCTGGATTTTTTCAGGGCAAGATATTATTGAATCTGGATTCGGAAGATGAAGGGGAAATTTTTATCGGATGTGCCGGTGGAATCGATACCGTTATTCGCTTGCCTTACCGAAAAATGGTTTTACCTGCCCATAAATTTGCTGTTCAGGTTAAAGTGAAAGGATTGCAGGGCGGACATTCCGGTGATGATATTAATAAAGGGAGAGGAAATGCGATCAAGATATTGAATCGCTTTCTGTGGGATTTGAATGAGCGGTATGGTCTGTTGGTTGCATCTTTGGAAGGAGGAAACCTGAGAAATGCCATAGCCCGGGAAGCTAATGCGGTGATCGTTTTCGATGAAGTCCTGAAAGAAAATATCCGGGTTGACTTCAATATGTATGCAGCTGAGATGGAGGAGGTTTGGAAAATAACAGAACCGGGACTACAGTTGGAACTGGAATCTGTCGATTTACCTGGAGAGGTATTGACTCAGGAATTTACCAATAAATTATTGAATGCCTTGTATGCTTGTCCTCATGGTGTATTCGCGATGAGTTATCGGATGCCTGGAATGGTAGAAACTTCTACTAACCTTGCAGCAGTGAAATTTATCGAAAACGATACGATCTTGATTACTACTTCCCAGAGAAGTGATGTCGACTCGGAGAAGATGAATATTGCTCATATGGTGGCTGCAGTATTCCGTTTGATCGGTGCTGAAGTGGAGCATGGAGAAGGATATCCGGGGTGGGCACCTAATCCGGAATCCGCTATTTTGAAAATTGCAGTGGAATCTTATAAACAACTGTTCGGTTATGAACCTGTAGTCAGATCTATCCATGCAGGATTGGAATGTGGACTGTTTTTGGAGAAATATCCCGGAATGGATATGATTTCCTTCGGCCCGACCTTACGTGGTGTGCATTCCCCGGATGAGAAAGTAGATATCGAAACAGTCGGGAAATGGTGGAAACATTTAGTGGATATTTTGGAACGTTTAACAAAAGAGGCCTAATGAACGATACAGGTAAAAGTGCTAAACTAGCCAAATATGACCGGCTGTATGAGCAAATTAAAGGTTATATTCATACCACTGAAGATATTTGGGCACGATTAGCGACCATGGAAGCTGTTTTGCACCATAAAATGCAGACATTTTTTTGGACCGGAGTATATGCGTTGATCGATGACGAACTGATCGTCCGTTCTTATCAGGGGCCTGTGGCCTGCCAGAAATTACGGCATCATACCGGAGTATGCTGGGCTGCTGTTTCTTCTGAAAAGACCGTTATAGTCGGGAATGTTGAAGACTTTCCCGGTCATATTGCTTGCAATTCCATGTCTAAAAGTGAAATTGTCATCCCTATTCGTGATCCCGAAGGAAAGGTTTTTGCTTGTCTGGACATAGATAGTGATAAGCTTGATGCCTTCGATCAGGAAGACGAAGAAGGATTGAAAAAAATTTTATCCTTGCTCTATGAATGAATAGAAAAGTAACCCCTGCATGTGAAAATAATAGCTCATTTGTAAAAAATCTGAAAATGATTTTGAATTTTAGAGAGACATTTTTACCTTAGGGGCTGTAACTATTATAAAAATGATAACTATTAAATATTATTCTGAACTATGAAAAGAATTGCATTTTTAATTTTAAGTGTTTTATTGACGGTAAGTGTTTTTGCTCAGGATCCGGGGGCTACAGAAAAAAATGCCGGTAATGCAGCTGTTAAAGCTAAAAATTATCCAGAGGCTTTCAAGCAATATGAAGCTTATCTGAAAATTGTAAACAATAAAGATAATGCAACTGTCTATAATACGGCTTACTGTGCTACTAAAATAAAGAATTACGCAGCTGCTGAGAAATATTTTGATATGTCTATCAAAAATAACTACAAAGGTGCGTCTTCTTATCTGGGAAAAGCACAGGCACAAAAAAGCCAGAATAAAACTGCAGAAATGTTGACCACTTTGCAGGATGGAATGAAAGCATTTCCGGGAAATATGAAGTTGGAAACCATGTATGCTGCTTATTATATGAAGGAAGGACAGACATTCCAAAAAGCAGGTGATGAAGCGAAGGCTGCTGAAAATTATACTAAAGTGGTGAATTTGACAACCAAGAGTTTTAAAACCCAGGGACTGGCCAGCTTAGCTAGTTTATACTTTAACAATGGAGCAAAGATTTTGCAGGCAGCAACTCCGATAGCGAATAGCGATAAAGCAAAATATGATGCTGAGAAAGCTAAAGCGGTGAACGACTTCAAAAAAGCAAAGGATTATCTGGTACAAGCTCAATCTTTAGATCCGGCAAATCAGGATGTAAAAGATCTGATGAAACAGGTAAACGAAGCTCTGAAATAAAAAATTTCAATACGAATAAAAACGGTTCCTCTTTTTCAGGAACCGTTTTTTGGGAACTTTGGGATGGACCTTTCGTCCGCTTTTTAGATTACTCATATCTAAATCATAGCAATGTTCGTATCATGGGAAGAAATTGATTTAACTATTTCTTTTTGGGAAAATAAAGTAAGTAGGAATAAGTTAATCAAATAGCCACCTCCCCCGAATAGGGAAGTGGTATATTATTAGAGTAAAGGATAGTTTGGTTTGTAAACCTCTATTTTATCAGTCAATATGAATTATTTCTTTAAACATAAGATTGGTAAAGATTTATAACCTAATTTTAGATCTTTCCGTATAGCTTTTAGTAGCTCTGTAAGGTATTTATTATGTAAATCAGTGGTTTTGCCTACACCCTTATCTTCAAATTCTAATAATTTGATAATAACCTTTTCATTAGCTATTAGTAATAGTTTATCTCGCATATAAACATAGTTTTTTAAAGCATCTTTATCATTAATGTCTGAGGCAGCATAATTATGGAGAGCTTCAATATATGCTATATAATGTTCTTCTTTTAGTTTTCTTGTTTGTAGGATTATTGTATTTTTATTAGCTAAGATTGCCCCTAAAACGGATACGATAATAGCAACTATTGCCCCGATGATTGATATATATAATTCCATTTATACGTATATTATTTATGCGTTCTAAAGTAATAAATAATTTTCTAATATAAAATTCCTCTCACTCCAATAAAAATTAGCTCTCTTACTTTAGGTTATAAAGGTAGCTTTATCAGCTTATGGGTTGTTGTACGTGTATATATCAAACAGTTGTCAATAATGTGTGAATGGGTTATGTATGCCATATCGACAAAGTTAATACCTCCCATGGAATAAGAAAAGGTAAACAAACCAACGGCAAGTTCTGTATAAGAGCCTTTACTGGTGTAGTCGTAGTTTATAACCATTCTAACATCGTCTTTCGTTATGGCTCGTTAAGGGCCGAAATCGGATACCAATAGTGTTTTCTGTAACTCCGTTGCTAGGTAGCCATCGCTTATACAAAACTGGCTCAATGGTACAGGAAAGTCGAGGAAAACAACTTCAAGGTTTTCGCTACCGTGACCAGAACGATTTAAGTATCACTATCAAACTATCTTGAATTATTTCGACTACAGGAGTACAAATGCGGCGGCGGAATCGTTTAATGCCAAAGTGAAAGAGTTTAGAAGGGTATTCAGGGGAATTAGAGATATTAAATTTTTCTTGTTTAGACTGTGCAAAATTTACGCATGACATAAAAAAATACAGGTTTTCCGATTGATCCCCTAAAACGACCAAAGACAGGGGTAAAAAAGAAAAGCAGCCACTTTCGTAACTACTTTATTTTTATGTGGTAGCACCTGGAATCGAACCAGGGACACAAGGATTTTCAGTCCTTTGCTCTACCGACTGAGCTATGCCACCAGTGCTGTTTTGCGAGTGCAAATATAGGGCGTTTCTATAAATCTGCAATAGTTTTGCGGGTATTTTTTATCTTTTTTCATTTCTTAGTCTGAAACACAGATAGATCATCAGGATAATCAAAGAGATAGAAGCCATGGGTACGGCTGGCTGAGCAATGGCCCAGACCGGTATAGCTATAGCCAGGATAGCCAGATAGAATTTCAGATATTTTCTGATGAATAGAGGAAGCGCTTTCCTGAAAATAAAAGGGATTACAAATAAATTGAGCGGATTGGCCCATAGGATATTCCAGTTTGGAGCAGTGATGGGGTGTGCTGTAAAACCTCCTAAGAATACAATCAAAATCCCTACAATTCCTGTGAAAAGGAGAAAAATAAGGGAAATGACATTCAATAATGACCGGCTTTTAACATATTGTAAAAGTAGGATCAGTAGCAGGCATCCTAGAGCAAAAACGAAAAGGGGAGTCCCATACCAGGAATTGGATAGGTTCATTTCCGGAGCCTGATATAAAACTTCGGCAGGTTCGGCCAGCAATTGTCCGTCGTATCGGGCATTTTTAAGTCCATACATCAGATAATCCGGCAAGAACATATATTGAAAAGTAGTGGCCGTACGATTACCCCTTTGCCCCAGGATCGTATGTATGCCCCATTGTACCCAAGGGGAAGCTTGCAAGTACTCATCCAGTAGATTCCAGAAATTTTTGTTTACATCCGGCATATTCCAGGCGACACTGTCGGGTAAACTTTTTAATAAGATATCCCTGCTTCGGGTGGTACAATTATCGAATAGAAAGTTGTAGAGATAATAGCGGTTTTGCGGGAGCAGGTTCTCTTCGAGCAGATCGAAAATCCGTTGTTTTTCCAGCGAATCCAGCCGGATAGTTTGAGCGTAGACCGTACGTTCTTCCAGCTGATAATTGTATATGAAATGGGAGAATTTCTGAACAGTCAGCTGATAAGGAAGCAGGCCTCGTGCATATTTTAAATAAAAATGGGGAGTAGAGAAGTCGAAAGTGCCATAATTGTACACCCTGTCGATTTGGTGTCGGGGATCGTTGATCCGGATGGCCGTATGACCGAAAAGAGAGTATAATTCGTTGCCGGGAGCACAAGTCAGGATACTGACTTCGGTCTCCGGAGAGAGTGTTAATCCTATTCCTTTAATAGAAATCAGACTGCTTATTATAAATAAAAAGATGATCTTTTTCATTTTATATGTCTTTTTATTCCGGATATTCAATATGACAAAGAAATAGAGCCTGTGCAGGAACAGAAGTACCTGCATTACAGCGGTTTTTAGATTCTATAATTTTGCGAACATCTTCTGGGGTCAGTTTACCTCTTCCCACGTCAATCAACGTACCGACAATCGCTCTTACCATATTCCGCAAAAAACGGTTGGCTTTTACCGTAAAAATCAGCTGTTTATCGGTCTCTTCCCACTGAGCTTCATATATAATACAATTATTGGTTTTGACGTCGGTATGAAGTTTCGAAAAACTGGTAAAGTCCGTATAATCGAATAACACCCGGCAGGCTTCGTTCATTGCCTGAATATCCGGCAGGGGATAAGCTTTCCAGGCAAATGGATAGGTAAACGGATCTTTTGTTTTATCGATATAATATTTATAGGTACGGGAAATAGCCGAAAAACGGGCATGTTTATCCATAGGTACCCGGTATATTTTGTAGATTGCAATATCTTTATCCAGTAATCCGTTCAGTTTATAGACCACCTGTTGCGGCTCCGGAAGTTCACATTCGATATCGAAATGAGCGACGAAAAATGAAGCGTGTACACCCGTATCCGTTCTACCGGCGCCGACGACGTATATGTCCTGGCGTAGCAAAGTACTGAGGGCCCGGTTGATTTCTTCCTGCACGGACGATGCTCCCGGCTGGATTTGCCAGCCGTGGTATCGGCTGCCGTTATAAGCTAATTCAATAAAATATCTGACCATTTTTTCTTATCTCCCGCGAAGATAAAAAATAATGCCGAATATTGTATATCCGGCATAGGGGTTTCTTTATTCTACAACGACTTTACTCTTTCCGTTGCCGGTCTTTACCAGACAAATTTTGGCAGGAATACGTTCGGTCAATTCCTGTACGTGGGATATGATTCCCACCTGCCGGCCTTGTGAGCGGAGACGTTCCAGGGCTTCCATGACAATTTGCAGGGTTTCGCTGTCTAAAGTGCCGAAACCTTCGTCGATAAAGAGATTTTCTTCGAAATGATTCCGTGAAGAAAAGGAAGATAAGCCCAAGGCTAAAGCCAGAGAGATGAGGAAGGATTCGCCTCCCGATAAAGAGAATACCGACCGGGCTTCATCGCAGAGATCGTGATCGATGACTTGTAGGGCCAACTCATCGGGTATACGCTGCAACTGATAGCGGGAGGTTAATTCCCGAAGTTGTATATTGGCGTATGATAACAGGATATCCAGCGTATATCCTTGGGCGATCTCTTTAAACTTATAGCCACTCTGTGAACCGATTAGATCGTCTAGTTTGCTCCATTGGTTTAATAATTTCGTTTTCGCATCGAGGGTATCCTTTAAGGTGGCCGCTTGTTTTTGGTTTTCTTCCTGGGTGTGCAGAGTTGCCAATACTTCGGTTTTTTGTTGGAGGATACGCTCGGATTCCTCTTGTAATGCGGTGTATTGACGCTGTAAAGAGGAAAGTGATTCCGATTGTGGATCGGGGCGGCCGGGCGATTGTAAATGATCGGCCAATTGTTTTTCACGTTCCCGTAGAGTGGCCAAAGCAGTCGTTACCTTATCCCGGAGGTGATTTTGTCTTTCCCGTTCTTCCCGGATTTTTTCAGGTGCCACTTGCAATAGTGAAATGAGAGTGGCTTCGGTTAGCTGAGCAGGGGCTGTCCGATTGTATTTTTCCAGCCATTCGCCTAATTGCCGGGTGGCTTTTTCCAGGCGCTTTTGATATTGGTCACAGGTGGTACGGAGTTGGGTGATTTTTCCTTTTAGTTGTTCCGATTGGCCTGAAAGCTGTTCTTTCTGCCGGATGGCTGTTTCCAGTTCCTGAGTCGCCCTTTCTGTTAACTCTTGCCAATAACGTTCGGTTTCATCGACTGTTTGACCTTGCAGAAGCCGGGCCCGTTTCCGGATGAAAGACAAAGTCTCTTCAGAGCGTTTTTTCAAAGCCTCGGCGGCTTCTGTTTCGCTTTGGCGGAAGGATTCCAGGTTTTTCTGATTCTCCTCGTATTCAGCTACCGATTGAAGCAATAGTTTTTCATTTTCTGCCGATTGCAGCGTTTTAGTTTGCCATTTTTGAGCAGCTGTGGTCAGTTCCTGTTTGAGATCCGGGTAGTTATCTTCCCAGCGTTGTCGCCAGGTAGGTGCATGCATAAAAGGAGCGACCTTTTCCAGTGAAATATTTTGCTGGACTTTCAGGCCTTCAATGATCTCTTGCAATTTAGATAGTTCAGTGGCTTGACCGACTACCTTTTCCTGGGTCTGCTGAAATGTTTTTTGCAGGGCATTGTTTTGGTTTTGTATTTTATCCAGTTCTTTTTGGAGCGTTTCTAACTGATGTTGCCGTTGCTCCCATTCGTTTTCTTTCAGACAAATACTTTCCAATTCTTTTTGGCTGATATTCAGCTGTTCTCTTAGGTTTATCCGATTTTGTCCGTTAGAAACAGACCTATCCGAATTAAGCTCCTTGATTTGCTGGCAAATCTCTTCGCATTCTTCTTGCGATTCATATTTTTCATTTTGTAATACGGGTAATACTTCTCCGAGGTACCGGTGTTCGGCTTCAAGACGCGCATTTTCGGTTTTTAACCGATTATATGCTGCTTCATGCTGTCTGACTTCTTTTTCGAGTGTTTCGAGCAAGCCGTCGGCCAGGGGATGATGTGCCGCATAAGGGTGGGATTGGCTGCCACATACCGGGCAAGGGGTATTTTCTTCCAGTTGGGCCCGGAGTCGAACGACATTTTCTGAAACCGATAGTCGGGCTTGTTCCAAAGTGTGGCGTATGGTCGTGTATTTTATTTCTGCAATTTCGATTTCTTTTTTGTATTCGGTCAGGCGAACTTTGAGTGCTTGTAAATTTTGTTGTTGTTGTTGCAGTTTATCTTGCCTTTTTCTCAGTTCTTGCCGGGTCTTATCTAGTTTTTCCGTCAAGGTAATTTCCTGAAGCAATCTTTCGCGTTGTAGGCGGAGTTGTTCTTTACGATTGCGAAGTTCGCTTATGGGAAACCGGTTGACCGATATTTGTTGTTGCTGGCGCAACTGCAGGAGGTCATTGTGACGTTGTATGGATGTTTCGATCTCACGGCGTTGAAGTTCCAGCTGTTGCCGGCTTACTGTTAGTTGTTGTAGAGTAGAGGTATATAAAGATTGATTTTCTATAACCTGCAACCTTTGGGTATAAGCTGTATCCAGAAAACTTTCGATCAGCTTTATGTTCAGGCACATTTGTTCATGTTGCCTGTTTTTCCTGAACCATTCTTTTAATTTATCGTCTAATTCTCTCTGTTGCAGAATACGGGAGTATCTGCTATCCTGAATTTTTTGATGCACTTTGATTTTATCTTGCAGGTCGGTTAAAGTTTTCCGGCTCTCTTGTTCTACCTGCCGGGCATTGACAATTCCGATATCTAAACGACGGGCTTCTAAAAGTTCCGGTTTAAGCTTATTGTACTGGGTTGTATATTGGTTTACCAATGATTTTTGCCGTTCCACCGATTGAAGGGTTTGCGTGGCTTTTTCGTTCAGATCGGAGAGCGCCTGTTCTGTTTGTCGTAATAATTCAGTTTGGCTTACTAAATGAGTGGTACATTCATTTTTTTCAATCCAAAAAAGACGGCTGCTTTCGATGCTTTCCATCTGCTGTAACCAGACTGACTGGGCTTGTGCTTCGGCTTGTACTTTTTGGGCATCCGAAAGGGTGGCCTGGGCTTCCGATTTAGATTGATTGATTTGTTCTAATTGCTCTATCCAACGTATTTTACGTTGGATTTCTTCATTTTTTTGTTGAAGAGCCTTTTCGTGTTTCAGGAGTTTGGCCGATTGTTGCTGTAATGTCTCGATTTCTTCCTGGGTAAGCAGGCGAATATTCCCCATACGGGCGGAGAGTTCTTTCCATTCATTGCGGATAGCTGTCGTTTTGGAATAGACCGTATTCGAGATAACAGAATAGATTTCAGTACCGGTCAGTTTTTCGAGTACTTCGGCCTTTTCTTCTTTCCGGGCTTTGAGGAATCGGGCAAATTCATTTTGTGCCAATAAAACGGTACGGGTGAATTGATTATAATTCAGACCGATGAGTTGAATCAATTTATTCTCCGATTCACTGATTCCTGTAGTGATAGGAGACGGATCTCCAAGGGGGTATACCCGGAGTTCTGCAGGTTGAAGTTTCCCGCTTATTTTATTATTGGCTCGCCATACCCGCCATACCGAGCGATAACTTTTTCCGTCTACAGCAATAAATTCTACAGCAGCCATCGCTTCGGCAGTACCTCTGCGGAGTATTTGACGACGATCTCCCTGTTGAATGAATTCTTGTCCGACATCCGGCATTTTAGTACCTTCAATACCGGTGGTGCGGGGCATATTGTTGAATAAGGCCAGACAGATAGCATCCAGAATAGTCGATTTTCCGGCACCGGTGGGACCGCATATTGCGAAGATCCCGGCAGATCGCAGAGGAGCTGCCGTAAAATCGATATCGAATTCTCCGGCAATAGATGCCAGATTTTTTCCTTGTATACGTAATATTTTCATTGTTTTTCTCCCATTTTCAGCTGTGATTCTTCAATGACTTCCCGGAATAAATGAGCCAATTCTTCGGGCAGAGGATTTTGATATCGCCTTTCGTATACTCGGTTCAACAGCTTCCAGGGATCCAGTAATTCTTCGGTGGTGAGCGTATTCTCGTTTTTTGTAAGTTGTACTGTATCCGGATAAAAGGGGAGTACCCGGGTTAAACGCACCTGTTTGGTGCGTAGGGCTTCCTCCACTTTATTGCGCAAAGCAGGTTCCGGTTCGGTGAGTAGTACCCTGACTTCGAGGAAAGGGGCCGGATGATCGTCTCTCTCTTCCGGGAGCTGAGAGAGGCGATTCAACACTTCGTCCAAGGGGGCCGGATGTTTAGGGATACGAAGTAAAGTGACTAAAGGATTAAAAATAATTTTAGTCTGATTTTGAAGTATTCCTTTGTCGATCTCCAGTAAGATCACTCCGTGGCGGTAATTTTCTTCTGCAAAAGACATGGGTAACGGACTGCCGGCATAGCGTATCTCGTTGCGGTTGGCAATCTGCTGTTCCCGGTGGATATGGCCCAAAGCTCCGTAAGTGATTTGGGAAGGGAAGACACTGGAAGGAATCCCTTCGAGTCCGCCGATGATCAGGCGTTCACTTTGATCACCTTCGGAAATCTGACTTCCTGCGGCTTGCAGGTGTCCCATAGCAATGATGGCTTCTTGTTTTTGCCTGCGTTCTTCGACGCAGGCAACCAGCGTGTCGTACATGGCCTTAACCCCTGCCTGATAAGGATCTCCTTCACTCTCGACTGCCGGATAGTCTCCCTGTCGGAGATAGGGTACCGCCAGACACCAACCTTGCCGTTTCCCCGATCTGTCTTTCAGTTCGATGATTAATTCCTCCGTATCGATTGTGCCGTCTGCTCTTTTACGTACTGTACCCCGAATTTGTATGTTCATTTCTTCGAGTAAAGGAATCGGGGTTTCGAGCCGACTGGCAGAATCATGATTTCCTGCAATCAGGATGATTTGTAAGCCCGGATTTTGTTCTGTTACCCGGCGTAGGAACCGATAAAATTGACGTTGTGCCTGAGCAGAAGGATTAGCTACATCGAATATATCTCCTGAAATAAGAAGCACATCGATTTGTTGTGTGGTAATTTGATCTGTCAGCCAATCTAAAAAATACTGATGTTCCTGAAAACGGTCATAGCCGAAAAAGGTCTGCCCGATATGCCAGTCTGCTGTATGAATGATTTTCATGTCCTGTCATTTGGACAAAAATAGTAAGATTTGCAGATATAACCAAATAGCTCACGGGCTATGGTAATCCTACCATAGCCCGTGAGCTATAGCCGGTGATAATGGCAAGTCATCAGCTTACCGGATTCATCGTGTAGGTGCATGCCATTTCCTTCGCAATAACGGAACAGGTTGCAATCGGCACATTCGCCCTGACGGGCCCATTCCCGGTTCCGGAATTTTTCGAAGCGGTTGTTCCACACTTCCATAAAATCATCCTGGTAAATATTCCCTTGGTCGTAGTTGGCCCGGATACTGGGACAACCCGATATCGCTCCGTTAATGCGGATAGATCCGACAGAAATTCCGGCATGGCAACGATAAAATTGGTCACGGACTTCAGCTTCATAAGGACCTAAAAAACCTTCACAAGCGAAATTGACGTGAATACGACCTTCTTGCCGGGTTTGACGGATAAAATCCAATACTTTTTTGAATTGGGAAGAAGATAGTTGTAATTCAGGCACTTGTGCTGCTCTGCCTGCGGGAAAGATGGTAAAGATACGCCATTGTCCGACTCCTAGTTCGATCAAATATTCTTTGAAAACGGGGAGAGTATTGATGTTTTGTTGATTGATACAACTGACGACATCCCATACGATTTCTTTTTCCCGGCTCAGCATTCCGATAGCCTGACTGGCCCGGCGAAAGCTTTCCGGATGTCGGCGTAACCAGTTGTGGGCATCTTCCGGTCCGTCCAGACTTACGGTAATGCTGTGCAGGCCTGCTTGTAAAAGTCTGTCCAGCCTCTGACGGGATAATAACAAACCGTTGGTTACCAATCCCCAGGGGTATTCCCGGCGATAACATGCCCGGCCACACTCTTCCAGATCTTTGCGCATCAGAGGTTCTCCACCCGTGAAAATGATAAAAACCCGGTGGGGATCGACCTGTGGAGTAATGTTGTCCAAAGCCTTTAAGAAGTCTTCTTTTGGCATATCGGGTTGCCCGGAAATCGCTTTGCAATCACTGCCACAATGCCGGCAAGCGAGATTACAGCGAAGGGTACATTCCCAAAAAAGAGTATGTAATTCGTGTTTTTGCCGGATCAGCTGTTCTTTTTGTCGGAAGAGTTCCAGGCCCAGGCGTTTCCGGAGGCTGATGGAATTATTCATGATCTTCTTCTTTTTGAGGAGTCAGTATGATTTTTACTTCTTGTGTTGTATTTCCCCTATTCCAGCCTTCACCTCCCTGTAAATCTTTACGAAGGAAGGTTACTTTCAGAGAATCGGCCTGGTAGTACGGATTATTTTCGTCGGGGTTGATTTTTAAATTATACTTCACCGTATCGATCGGGAACGCTGCTTGCCGGGTTTCGAATTCTCCTTCTTTTCCGGAGTATAACGTATCGTTGACCGGGTGGCTTCCATAGGGGGTATCGGGGATAAAATCAGGACGGGGTTCGTAACTGAATTCCATATCGGACACGATAATCTGAATATCGGATAGCGCCTGACCTGCCTGATCGGTGACTTTTCCTTTGATGGTATAGGAAGCTGTCGGCGTACCGTACATACATATGATGTTACCGGGATCGTCCCCGTTATCCTCACAGGAGGAGAAACCTAAAAATCCTAATAAAGTAGTCAATATCCAGTTCAGGCTACGATTCCAGCGATAATGTAATGTTTTCATGGTTTGTTTTTTTATGATTAAACTGTTTAAATGCCTTGATTTTCTTGAGGTCGGCCTTTCCGGACAGGTTGACGGTGAGAAATCGAAGGTCTTTCATATAATGAGTTGTATTTAAAAGTTCAAACGGAATCCGATTTGCCCCGTGAGGTTGAAAAACTGTTCCGAGCGAATCGTTTGTATTTCACTGGCCGGGGTCAGATTCCATAAAAATCCTCCTTCTGCATAGACCGATACATGGCGAATAATGGGGTAGGCAATACCTATTCGTGTGTTCGCTGACCAAAGCGTACCCGGTATTCGTCGACGCTGACTTTTATAGGCCGAATAGATTTTGCCTGAAAGATTAACTTCACAGACAATACCGGCAGACCAATAACAGTAGAAACGTTCCCAATGGGTCAGGCGATAACTGAAAGATGCCGGGATTCCCAGCATGTGCAATCTTTGACGCAATACATCGTAATCCGAACTTTCATATCGCCACTGGTTGCGTAAATAGCTATAGGTAAGTCCGGTATTGAAACTCCAACGGTCCGACAACGTGCGGGATATACTTATTCCGAAAGAGATGGGAGAGCTATGCTTCACTTTATCCGGTTTCAGATCGGATAACAGGGTGCGTGTCGAAATAGGGGATGTTCCGGCCTTCGTCAGAGGAGGTTTGGGGGTATTCCCCTGAAGATGATCGTTACAGGCATAATCGGGATAGCCGGCGGAGTTGCTGGAAATACCGGCTATATTAAAATTACCTCCTCCCATGCCCAAATGCCATTTCCGTGAGGCCTTTCGGACTTTTACCGGTTCGGTTTTCGTGTTGCGGACGATCAGTACCGGTGAAAAATCTGTTTCCAGAGCTTTACTTGCAATGACTATAGGTAATATTTTAGTTTCTTGACTTTTATATTTATCCGTTGAAATCGTTTTTCCAGTTGTGTAGATAGGTTTTCGAGTGAGAACAGGGAGGAGTGAATCGGCTATTTGATCCGTCGTAACTGTTCCGGTAAGCTGTGGTATTTGTATATGATCCACAATAAAAGGTTGTATTCTGTTTCGGACTATTTCTGTCGTAGTTTCCGGGATAAGACGATCGTATAAGAGTCCGCCTCCCACGAGTAAAAGGAGGGTTACGATAGCTGCCGTCCGGCGTATGGATCTGGTGGAAAACCGGGTAGGTCGTAGAGGAAGAAAACCAGCGAGGGTTTTCCATTGTTCTGAATCCGGTTCACATTCCCAATTATGCAACCGTTCCCGGAACAATTCTTCAAATCGGTCTCTTCTATCCATAGTCAATATAAATTTTTTATCATTTGTTGTAAAGTATAACGTGCCCTGGCATATTGTGATCGGGAAGTACCTTCTGTGATTCGGAGCATAGCTCCGATTTCCTTGTGTGAGAATCCTTCGATCGCAAACAGGTTGAAAATCGTTTGATATCCCGGAGGTAAACGATGAATTAAATCCAGCATTTCCTGGGCCGATATTTCTTCTAAAGCATTGGGAAAAGAAGTTTCCTGTTCTGTCTCCTCAGTGGGGAAGGTCAGAGGGAAAACTTTGGATCTACGGATTTTTTCCAGGGCACAATTAATAAAAATTTTCCGCATCCACCCCTCGAAACTCCCATTTCCGCTATATTCGTTCAGATTCGTAAATACCTTTATAAAACCTTCCTGTAACAGATCGTGTGCCATATCCCGGTTGCGGGAATAGCGCATACATACGCCCATCATTTTAGCGGCGTATCGTCGGTACAGTTCTCCCTGAGCTTTCCGCTTTCCTTTAAGGCATTCCTGAATCAGTAACACTTCATCCATTCACGTGATTTCTTTTTTCGTCAATAAGATGCATGGGAGAAACAAAACGTTGCATAAGAACAAAAAAAAATCTTGTTGTAAAATACATCGTTCTCCGGTTTTCCTCGTATTAATTTCGAGAGTGGAAAGAAATATAGATAATTTTATCCTATATTTGTGCTAGGTTGTTTGTTAATTTTGGGTCTTATTTGATATTTTTGTCGCTACTTTTTATAGTTATCGCTATGATGTTAAATATCAAGGAAAATATAGAAGAGATTGTGAAAACGTTACCGGAAGGGGTCAGGCTGATTGCCGTATCGAAGACGAAACCGGTGGAGTATATTGAAGAAGCTTATGCAGGGGGACAGCGTGCTTTCGGTGAAAACCGGCCACAGGAAATGGCTGCTAAATACCGGCAACTGCCCAAGGATATCGAATGGCATATGATCGGACAGCTACAAGAGAAGAATGTAAAATACATTGCTTCTTTTGTGAAATTGATTCATTCCGTGGATAGCCTGAAATTATTGCAAAAAATCGATCGTGAAGCGTTGAAAAACGAACGTATGATCGATTGTCTGCTGGAATTTCATATTGCTGAAGAAGAGACTAAATCCGGTCTGGATTGGGAGGAGGCGTGCAGGCTGCTTGAAAGTGATGAGTTTAAAGTGTTGGAGCATATCCGGATTGTCGGGGTCATGGGGATCGCAACCTATACCGAAGACCGTGAACAGATCCGAAAGGAATTCCGGGAACTTCACCGGATATTCGGGTTGTTGAAAGCGACGTATTTCCAGGAGGAAGAAAGTTTTAAGGAATTGTCCATGGGGATGTCCGGGGATTATCCGATCGCTGTTGAAGAAGGAAGTACGATGGTGAGGGTAGGAAGTGCGGTTTTTGGAGCCAGAGATTATAACAATAAATAATAAACGATAGAGATTATGGTAAATTTGAAGACAAAATTTATCGGATTGGAATTGAAGAGTCCGATTATTGCCGGGAGCTGTGGTTTGACTTCCGAGGTCAGTAAGATTGAAGAAATTGCTTTAAGCGGGGCCGGAGCTATAGTGTTGAAATCTATATTTGAAGAACAAATAAATATGGATGCATCTAAAGCATTGACCGATAATAGTTATCCTGAAAGTGCCGATTATATCCAGAACTATATTCGGGCTAATACTGTCCAGCAACATATCGATTTGGTGAAAGCAGTAAAAAATAAAGTGAATATCCCTGTTATCGCCAGTATCAATTGCTTACGGGACGGGGAATGGATTAGTTTTGCCAGTGAACTGGAAAAAGCCGGTGCCGATGCGCTTGAGTTGAATGCCTTTATCCTGCCGATGGATGAGTTTGCTGAGAGTGTGGAGGTTGAAAACATGTATTTCGATATCGTTAAACATGTGAAAAAGGTGGTTAAAATTCCGGTAATTGTCAAGATCAGCCATTATTTTACGAATTTGCCGGCTTTTGTGAGTAAGCTGAAAGCTTATGGTGCGGATGCCGTTACTATTTTCAATCGCTTTTACGAACCGGATATCGATATCGAACGGATAGCTGTCGGAGCGGCTTCTGTGTTCAGTATGCCGGCCGATTTGAGGACAACTTTGCGCTGGACCGGAATTCTGTCGGGGAAAGATAAACTTTTGCAACTTTCTTCTTCAACAGGTGTTCATAATGGAGAAGCTGTTGTGAAGCTTTTACTGGCGGGGGCGACTACTGTGCAGGTATGTTCGGCTATGTATGAACAGGGAATCGGTACGATCCGTACGATGAATCATTTTTTGAATAGCTGGATGGATAAAAAAGGCTTTGAGTCGATAGATGAATTCCGGGGAAGATTATCCTATGCCGATGCAGGTAATGCTGCCCGCTATGAGAGAGCACAGTTTATGAAATATTTTAGTGATCATAAATAAATTTCGATGTTACAAAATATGAAGTGTGTACTAGGGTTGTTTATGCTCTGTCTGTTAGCTTGTACGGAGAATAAATATGCAGGTATTCCTGAGAAATATCATGCCTTGTTGGATCAGGCATTGGTAAAAGCCGGGGATAATGCAACCGAATTGACAGCGGCATTGAAAAATGCTCCTGATAACCAAAAGGAAGGGATGGCTTTCCTGATTGCTTATATGCCGGAAAGAGATTTAAAGGAATTGACAGCGGATTTTTTATTGGAGAATACAGCCTATGCTTATCAGGCTCGTGAAAAATACGTTTGGGCCAGAGAGATTCCCGATACTGTTTTTCTGAATGATGTACTGCCTTATGTCAGCCTGAATGAAACCCGTGAAGGGTGGAGAAAGGAATTTTACGAACGTTTCGGGAAGTATGTACAGCATTGTAAGACGATTTTTGAAGCCATCGATTCGGTCAACCGGAATGTCCGGGATGAAGTATTGGTCGATTATAATACCAAACGTGAAAAACCGGATCAGAGTCCGTTCGAATCCATGCGGCAGCATATGGCTTCCTGTACCGGATTATCGATCTTGCTGACGGATGCTTTCCGGGCTGTCGGAATTCCTTCACGGGTGGCCGGTACTCCCAATTGGCACGACGAACGGGGCAATCATAACTGGACCGAGGTTTGGGCAGACGGAAACTGGTATTTTACGGAATTTTATTTTCCCGGTCAACTGAACAATGCCTGGTTTTTTGCCGATGCCGGGAAAGCGGTAAAAAACGATCAGCAGAAAGCTATTTATGCTTCTTCGTTTAAACCGACCGGAACCTATTTCCCTTTGGTATGGGATGAGAATATTCGTTATGTACCTGCTGCGAATGTAACTGATTTCTATACCGATCTATATAAATCGCATCTGGAAACGATCTCTGCGGATGGTAACCATGTTCCGTTGAGAATTATGATGTTTACAGATAATGCCTGTGTACAGAACTCGGAGGACCGGGTGGCTGCCAATCTGGATATTTTTTGCGGTAAATTGCAAATGGGAGGCGGGCGTACTGCCGGACCGACTCAGGATATGAATGATGTGCTCACCTTTATGTTAGAGAAAAATCAAACCTATACGGTGAAATATGCAAATGAAGCCGGAAAGATGAAGGAAGTGGAGGTAAAACTGGGCGAACAACCTGTCGAACTGAAGTTATATATGAAATAATACTTGAGAAAAGGGGAGAAAAGGGGCTTGGAAACAAGTCCCTTTTTTAGTTTATAAAGTTCATGGTTTGGAAACTGCCTTTCAACAGATCGATCAGCAGTAATTTGCCGGAAAGAGTATCCTGGCTTCCCAGGATAAGCTTGATGGCTTCATTAGCCTGGATCGAACCGACGACTCCCGGTAATGCGCCGATGACGCCTTGTGGTTGCTGAAACTCAGCGATAGCATCATGGTATTCGTAAAGGTCACGGTAAGTAGGACCTCCCTGGTAATTAAAAACGGAAACCTGACCTTTAAACTCACAAATACTTCCATAAACGAACGGTTTACCGTATCGGACGCAGGCTTCGTCGATCAGGTAACGGGAAGGCAGATTATCGGTTGCGTCTATTACCAGATCGTATTCAGCGATGATAAAAGTGTTTTCCGAAGTCAGCCGCTGAGCGTAGGGTACAATAGTTGTATAGGGATTTAAAGCCTGAAGCTTCCGGGCAGCGACTTCGACCTTCAGGGCTCCTAAACATTGGGTATCGTAGAGAATCTGACGTTGAAGATTACTCTCCGAGACTATATCATTGTCGAGTATACCGATCCGGCCGATTCCGGCAGCAGTCAAATAGAGTAAGACGGGGGAACCTAATCCGCCGGCTCCTACAACCAATACTTTCGCCCGTTTCAATTTTTCTTGTCCAGGCTCTCCGATTTCTTCCAAAATCAAATGCCTGGCATAGCGTTCTTTTTCTCCCATAGTCGATTATTTATCTGGTATTGGGGATGTAATTCCGGTTGAATTACATCCATCCGTCCCAGTCTTTCCATACCGGTTCGTATCCTTTTTGACGTATACTGTCGGCAACTTCCTCAGGAGTGCGTTCGTCACTGATGTGGAATTGTTCCAGAGCCTGAGGATAAGTGAAATACCCTCCGGGTTCGGTTTTCGATCCGGCACTCAGGGAAGTAATACCCAAAGGGAGCATATTATTGCGGAACTCGGCCCCTTCCCGGGTAGAAATCGAGATATCGACATCATGGTCGAATATACGGAAAGCGAAGATCAATTGGGCCAAGGCACGGTCCTCCAGGATAACATTAGGCTGGAAATGGCCTTCCGAAGGACGCATCCGTGGAAAATTGACGCTGTATTTGGTTTGCCAGTAATGTTTTTGCAGGTAACGCAGGTGGCGGGCCATCATAGTTACATCCGTACGCCATTCCTCCAGACCGATTAAAACTCCCAAACCGATTTTGTGTACATGGGCTTGCCCCATACGGTCGAAACCGTTGACCCGCCAGTCGAATTTGGATTTCATGCCTTTCGGATGATAAACGTTATAGCGTGCCCGGTTATAGGTCTCCTGAAAACAAACCACTCCATTTAATCCTGAATGCGTAAGACGTTTATAATCTTCTGCTTTCAGAGGCATTACTTCAATAGAAAGGTTAGCAAAAAGAGGATGGGCCAACTGCAATGCGCGTTCCAGATAGTCGACACCGGCCTCCTTCGGATTCTCCCCTGTAACGATCAATAAATTTTCAAAATTTCCCAGTTTTTTGATAGCATGCAATTCATTGAGAATCTCTTCCTCATTGAGGATGACCCGTTTGAGGGGATTGTTGTGATTGAATCCGCAATAGACACAGAAATTTGTACACGAATTAGTGATATACAAGGGGATATACATCGATATGGTTTTCCCGAATCTTTGTAAGGTATATTTTTGGCTTAATGCGGCCATCGGTTCCAGGTATTTCTCTGCAGCCGGAGAAATCAGGGCCATAAAATCGTCGATGGCCAACTGGCTTTTACTTAAAGCCAGTTCTACATCGGCGGCTGTTTTAGAGTAGATTTCCCGGGTCGTTTCTTCCCAGGAATATTTTTCAAGTTCTTCCGAAAACATATTATTAAAATTAAATCGGATTGTCTGTTTATTTCAAGAAAGCGGTCAGAGGACTGCTTGCTTCGGCAGCGATACTTTTTCCGGCTAGTCCGGCCTCATAAGCCATCCGTCCGGCTTCGACGGCTACCTTAAAAGCTTTGGCCATTTCCACCGGATTGCCTGCGACGGCTATCGCTGTGTTTACAAGTACTGCATCTGCTCCTAATTCCATCGCTTCTGCAGCATGGCTGGGAGCACCGATACCGGCATCTACGACTACCGGAATATTGCTTTGTTCGATGATGATACGTAAAAATTCACGGGTTTGTAACCCCTGATTCGTACCGATAGGTGCTCCTAAAGGCATCACCGTTGCGGCTCCGGCATCTTCCAGACGTTTACACAATACCGGGTCGGCCTGACAGTAAGGAAGTACAATAAACCCCAGCTTAGCCAGTTCTTCGGTGGCTTTCAGGGTTTCTACCGGATCGGGCAGCAGATAGCGGGGATCGGGATGAATTTCCAGTTTCAGCCAGTTGGTACCGAAAGCTTCCCGGGATAATTGAGCGGCAAAAATGGCTTCCTTGGCATCCCGTACGCCGGAGGTGTTGGGTAATAATTGTACACCTGGACGGAGAATGTGCTTTAACATATCGTCGTTCTTATCTTCCATCCGGATCCGTTTCATGGCTACGGTAACCAATTGACTTTCAGAAGCGATTATCGCTTCTTCCATCACTTGATTGGAAGAGAATTTTCCGGTTCCGGTGAATAAGCGGGAAGTAAAGGTTTTATCTGCAATTTTGAGTGTTTCCATGGTTTATGAATTTAATAAATTTAATATTTTTATTGTTTGCCTTTTTAGGTCAGGACTATTTTTGATCAGGCCCGATAAAGCGATTCCCTGAATACCTGTTTGCATTAGCGGCGGAATATCGGTTTCCGTTATTCCGCCGATAGCGAAGACCGGAATCGAAATCTTATTTTCCTGCATTCGGCCCAATAGAAACCGGTAACCTTCCAATCCGAGGACCGGACTGAGTTTCTCTTTCGTTGTGGTAAAAGCATAAGGCCCCAGACCGATATAGTCGACCTGCTGTTTTTGCCGGAGCAGGATGTCATCCCAGGTGTTACAAGTGGCACCGACGATCTTACCGGGGCCCAGTATCCGCCTGGCTTCCCATGGATCCATATCCTCTTTGCCCAGGTGCACACCGTCGGCTTCCAGTAAACGGGCGACGTCGACCCGATCGTTGATAATAAAGAGTGCCCGGTGACGCCGGCAAATCTCTTTTACCTTTCTCCCTTCACAGAGCATTTCGGCGAGGGAGGCTCCTTTCATACGGAGTTGAATCCAGCGCATTCCTCCCTGACAGACCGCTTCAACCTGCTCGCAGAGGGTCATCCCTTCTTTGGGAGCGGTGATATACTGCAAAGACAATTCACCGAGCCAGGGCTTTGAGTCGGGAGTATATTTTCCAATGCAATGATAACCTAACAGGCTGTTGTTGCTTTCGATAAAGCGGGATACATAGAGCTGTGCTTTATTACAGGAAGTAGCTAGGGCATCTCCTTGAGCCAGGGCTGACAGGAGGGCTGACGATAGGGTACAACCGGTTCCGTGTTTGGTGTACCGACTACGGGGAACCGAGAAATTAGTCGTCCGGTCGGGTTGGAATAAGACGTCGGTAGCATCCACTCCAGCGTTGTGTCCTCCTTTCCAGAGGATATTCAGGTGGTGATCCCGACAGACGATTTGTAACCGATCGGGAGTGATTCCTTCTCCGAATAATCGGTAAAGTTCGTCCGTATTCGGGGTGATAAGATAAACACGGTCAAGGATGCGTTTTAGTCTTTCCTGATCTTCGGGGGTATACCGGTGAAATGAAAAACCGGCACTGGCTTTCAGGATAGGGTCCCAGATTATTTTGAGTCGTTTGTCCTGATCGAGCAAATAATCCAATAACCGGTCCAGGATTTCGAAACTTTCGATCAGTCCGATTTTCAGAAATTCGACATTGTACTTTTGCAATAATAAGTCACATTGTTTTTTGATATCCTCCCAGGCGGTCCAATGTACTCCGGTAAAAGTGTCTTCATTTTGAAAAGTCAGAGCCGAACAAACGCCCAATCCATAACTTCCCGTGGCTTCGAAAGTTTTCAAATCGGCACCGATTCCTGCACCCGAGGAGGGATCGAACCCTGCGATACTGAGTACGAATGGAGTTTTCAGGCGGATGTATCTTTCGATAGCTTCATCGGGATTATTCCAAAGGTACCCTAAAACGGCGATTCCTTCGAAACCGGCTCGGCGGCATAAGCCGGTTTTATCAGGCTCGAGGCCTCCCAAGGCGATCACAGGACAATCGATGTCCGATAAGTCCGGTAATTGCCCGAATCGGCTCCGGTATCCCGTTTTGGAGATACTATCGAAAATAGGACTCAGAAAACAATAGGCAGGACGGAAAGGAAGTTGCCGGATTTCATCCACACGGTGACAAGAGATACTCACGGCATATTGCTGAATATAGTAGATATATTCATTCGCTTGTGGATACTTTAAATGTATTCCGTGCAACCGATATTTTTTCACTAATTCATAATGCTCGTGAAGTACGATCCTGTTCCGGTAGACAGGGAAAATCTGCCGGATAAATCTTTCATACACTTCGGCTGAAGCACCCGGTTTTCTTAAATGCAGGTACTTCAGGCCGTGTGTAAAGAGATGATTACAAATGGCTGCTTCGTCTTTGACCGGAGTGGGTGAAGTAATGACGATTATTTTCATAAATAACTGTTTCGCGGCTCGAGACCTTTATTATTTATTTTCCTGGCTGATTTTTTCCCTTAGTTTTTTACTGGCCCGCATGGAGCAGAAATGTTCACCGCACATGGAACAGAAATGTGCCTCCTTGTGGCCTTCGTCCGGTAGGGTTTCATCGTGGAATTTTATCGCTTTTTCCGAATCGAGTGCCAGGTGAAACTGATCTTTCCAGCGGAATTCGAAGCGGGCTTTACTCATGGCATAATCCCGGAAATAAGCGGCCGGATGGCCTTTAGCTAAATCGGCTGCATGGGCTGCCAGTTTGAACGTGATCACTCCTTCTTTAACATCGTCACGGTTCGGTAAGCCGAGATGTTCTTTTTGAGTAACATAACACAACATAGCGGTACCGAACCAGCCGATCATCGCTCCGCCGATAGCTGAAGTGATGTGATCGTAACCGGGAGCGATATCGGTTACCAGCGGTCCCAGGGTATAGAAGGGAGCTTCCCGGCAGTATTTCAATTGCAGGTCCATATTTTCCTTGATCTTTTGCATGGGTACATGTCCCGGACCTTCGATGATCGCCTGTACATTGTATTTCCAGGCAGTTTGGCAGAGTTCGCCCAGTGTCTTCAATTCTTCGATCTGAGCCGTGTCGTTGGCATCGGCGATACAACCGGGACGCAGGCCGTCTCCCAAGGAAATACCGACATCATATTTAGCCAGAATCTGGCAGATCTCTTCGAAATGTTCGTAAATGAAGCTTTCCTGTTTGTGGGTCGTACACCAATGTGCCATGATCGAACCTCCCCGGGAAACAATGCCGGTAAGGCGTTTCAAGGTCAGAGGCACATGTTTCCAACGCAAGCCGGCGTGAATGGTAAAATAGTCTACTCCTTGTTCGGCTTGTTCGATCAGGGTATCCCGGAAAATCTCCCAATTGAGTTTTTCAACATTCCCGCCGACTTTCTCCAGGGTCTGGTATAAAGGAACCGTACCTACGGGTACCGGTGAATTGCGGATAATCCATTCCCTGGTTTCGTGTATATTCTTTCCGGTCGACAGGTCCATGATCGTATCGGCTCCCCAGCGGAATGCCCATACTGCTTTTTCGACTTCCTCGGCAATCGAAGAAGTTACCGGCGAATTACCGATATTGGCATTGATTTTTACCAGAAAGTTCCGGCCGATAATCATCGGCTCGCATTCCGGATGATTGATGTTGGCCGGAATAATGGCCCTGCCGGCAGCCACTTCCTGCCGGACAAATTCGGGAGTGATATAATCGGGAATATGAGCACCGAACGATTCGCCTTTTTCTTTTTTATATTTTTCCCGGATTCGGTCTGCCAATTGATTTTCCCGGATAGCGATATACTCCATTTCCGGGGTAATGATTCCCTGACGGGCATAGTATAATTGGGATACCTGAGCCCCTTCGCGGGCGATTCGCGGATGGGTATTTACATGTTCGAAGCGAAGAGAATCCAGACTTTTGTCTTCCTGCCTCATTCTGCCGTATTCCGAACTGAGTCCCTCTAATTTAACGGTATCCTGGCGTTCCTCGATCCAGTTTTCTCTCAGTTTAGGAAGACCTTTTTGCAGATCGACAGTATAATTCGTATCTGTATAAGGACCGGAAGTATCGTATACGACGACATCTTCATTTTCAATCTTACTGCCATCCAGATCGACGGTAGGGGATAATTTGATTTTCCGCATCGGAACCCGGATATCCGACCGGGAGCCTGTTACGTAAATTTTTTCGGAACCCGGTAGTGGGCCTGAAGTGATTTCAAAATTTTCCATTATGATTAGATTCTGATTTTAATATACTGATTATTAATTAGGAAAGTCGGTTTATCCTCCCTGTACCGCTTTGATAATGAGTAGTTGCGAACCGTCCCGAACCAATGTCGTTTCCCATTGTGCTTTAGGTACGACCGTATTGTCCAAGGCAATGGCGATGTTTAGGGGAGAAATGTCTTGTTGGGTCAGTACCTGTAAAATAGTGCTGTTTTCGGGGCATTCCGTAGCTACGTCGTTGATAAAAATATGCATGATCTACTGTTTTAGGTTTAGCGGACCATCTGAAAGGGGGAATAATTTTAAAAAATGAAATTTTGCTCACTCTACCTACGCCGGCATTACCCGGATCAGGTTATTGGGTATAATCTCAGCCCGTAATATTAAGGCACCCCTTCTGAAAATCCGGTTCAAAGATAACGGAAAAAAATGATGAAACAAATCATTCGGATCGTTTTTAATCATTTCCAAAATATATATTGGTAAGTATTTTAACGAATGCCAGACATGTATATCCTCTGAATCCAAAATTTCATCAGTAATTTCAGACCCGGATGCCTGAATTATTAAGTACGCAGAATTTAGTTTTGAAGGCAAATCCATTATATCGCATTTTCAGATAGTGTTTCAAAAAGTGTGTAAATTCCAATTTATTTATTTTTGTAATAGAACAGTCAAAAATAACTTATTATGGAATTTACACACTTTTTGAAACACTATCCACTTTTCATATGATAAAGAGGACGAAAACTATGATTTAGAAAATATTAACGTTAGGAAATAATTTGGGATATTATTTTTTTGTTTAAAAAATAATATATTTTTGTAAAAACAAACTAATGTGAAAACGAAGAAAGCGGGAGGAGGAAAATTGCAGGCAAGTTTGTAGCTCTTAAACAATTCTCATCCCCAATATTTTTCTAAAAAAGAAAGGAGGTCGCAATGTGCTAATTTTTTCATATAATTTCGCTGCAAGGCAGGAGATTATAAAATTTATCAGCTGCAACAAACGAGGAGACATTGAAAATAGAAATGTATAAATAAAATTGAAAAACTATAAAAAAGAGAATTATAAAAATAGGTGTGTGTTTATCTCTTGTAGTTCTGGCTACTATCGGTGTGAAAATGACTAACTTTGGGCAAAGTTCTTCAATAGGACTTGCTTTCTCAAACATAGAGGCATTAGCAGCGGATGGAGAGGCTGGCGCTCATGGAAAAAAATGTTCTTTTGGTAAACAATATACTGGAAAGGAATATGATACGGCATATGAATGCATTAATAGAGGTAGAACTGTGTGTATTATTTGGGGAAAATATATACAATTAGGCTCTTCTGAAGGTTATTGTACAAATGCTCAATAGCGTTAAGAGAATGCCTAAATTTGTTAGGTATTCTCTTATTTCGGTTATTAAAAAAGTAACATTATACTTATCTGCAAAGCATACGAGGTATATTATATTCTGATTTAAGCAATTTAATACTTATGAAATATATATATAGAGTTCTTGTTTTTAGTATTTTATTTTCATGTGAAAACAAATCTATTTTTGAAAAGGAAACATCTACAGTTAATAGTTTTCCTCAGACGATTACTTTAAAAGGAGAGGAGCAAAAATTGGAGGCGTTAGGAATTGTTGACATTATGGTAATAGATACTTTTCTCATTGCCTATACTCCGATGAATCATGATTATTATTATTTGGTTTATAGTACATCTAATTTAAAAAAATTAGGAAAGTTTTTACCAGAAGGGAGAGGTGCTAACGAATTCTATGCGCTCGTACATGATAAATGCCATGAAACTGAGGATGGAATAATAAAAACATGGTTAAATAATGGATTTATAAAATATTGCTGGAACATTAGCCAATCCGTAAAGGAAGGCCATACAGTCATAGACTCTGTTATAATGTCTAAAGGAATTTTATCTAGCGGAACATGGTACACTACAAGTAATAATAATGAATTAGTAGGATTTCAATATTCCTCCAATAATATGTACTATATTTCTTATAACTTAACACATCATCAAGAAGTACATAGACATAAAATTTTTTCTCGCAATTTTCCTACACAAAAATTAGAAATAGTTGCGATGAATACTTGCATAAAACCAGACCGCAGTAAAATAGCTTTAGTCGGTTGGAACAACAATTACATTTGTATTTTCAATTCTGATTTTTCGGAATTAAGACCTTTCACGATATACGGTAAAGGTATTTCTATAAACAAAGCCGCAACAATGGAACCTTCTGCCCGCATATTATATTACTCGTGTGAAAATAGTACAGACCGATATTTATATGCTCTTTATGTAAACCAACCGGAAGAAAAACGACAATACCATACTGGTAATGAAGAAATTCACATTTATAATTGGGACGCAAATCCCATTGCTAACATCATTATTTCAGAGAACATCATGTGTTTTGCAGTAGATGAAAAATACAAATGCCTGTATGGTCTGACTAGTGACGAAAAATTATACAAATATGATTTATCCAAATATTTTGATAAATTATGATTAAATATGTCATTACAACATTCATCTGTATCGTAATTATGTCATGCAATTTCTTTGATAAGAACACACAAAAATATCGAAAAATTGCATTGGAATGGCATAATCGTCAAATTATTTTACCTACCAGACTACCTGATAAAGGTATTTGTTGTGACACACTGTATCCGGTTTTGACGACAAAAAAATATAAAATATTCACTTACATTGATACATTAGGCTGTACGGCTTGCAATTTCGGAGCATTGGCTTGGAAACAGTTAATCCATGAAGCGGATAGTCTGAATTACGATGTCGCTTTTCTATTCTATGCTCATTTAAAGAATTATGAAGAGTTCGAGACCTATCTGGAAATAAACAAGTTCAGTTATCCTATTTTTTATGATTATAAGGGAGAATGTAATAAGCAGAATAAATTACCACAACATGTATTCTATCAGACTTTTTTATTGGACGAAAACAATAAAGTGTTGCTAATCGGCAAACCTACACCCGGTAGTAATTTATGGAATTTGTACAAAAAAATCATTAGTCAGTAACATCATCATAAAAAGTCCTTAAACTATATGTCAACATGTGGTTGCCATTATTCTATCTCTATTGATAACGCAACTATTTCAAAAAAGGGGCATTGTACGCTTAAATCAAGGTTAAAATGAACAAGTCGTGTGTTGATTTACACTTACTTTTTATTCCATTGTAATATCAGAAATATCAGGCCGGGGACAAAAATAATAAGGGCGGTGATCTGAAGGGCGAAGGCCAGGGAAATCGAGTCATTCAACCAACCGATAAAAGGAGCCATCGTGGCGAAAATCAGGCGGATGATGAAATTCCGGATCGACAGGACGGTGGCACGCATCTCCGAGAAGGTCTGGCGATTGATATATCCTTTAAGAATAGGAGTGGCGAATCCGCGTACGATATAAAAGAGGAAGAATAAAAATAAACTGAAATAATTCAGGCAGAAAGAGACGGCCAGATAACCTCCGGCGATGAGTATCAGAATAAGGGTATATGTCCGGTTTTCTCCCAGCTTGCGGTTGAGTTTGTCCGAATATAAGGCAGCTATGCCTACAGTGAGGTTCAATACTGTCCACACGATACCGAAAAGCGCGGTCGGAAGTTCTATTTTCATCAATACCGGTTGTACGAACCAGGCCATAGTCAGGGTTGCCGCTCCGATAATGCCGGAGAACATAATGTCGTAGCAAAGGCTTTTATTCGTAAATAGCGAATATCGAATGATTTTCCAGATATTGGCTAAAGGATTGACAATTTTGGTTTTGACATTGAATTCCTGTAAAGTCAAAGCTGCCGGAATACCGATAAAGGCAATCAAAATCTGACAGTAGAAAGGCAGACGGAGCGAAAATGTGGCTAACAGTCCGCCGAAAATACCCGCGAAGGCTTCCGAAAAATTCCCGATCATCGTTACTTTACCTTCATATTTCAGGTATTCGTTTTCCCGGTCGTAATGAAGCATCGTGTCGTATAAAAGAGCCGAATCGGCGCCGGAAACCAAACTTTGGCCTATTCCCAGCAGGATCTCGGCAATAAAAAATGCATAGAAAGTAGAGGATAGCGAATAACAGATGTAGCCTCCGAAAGCGACGATACAACCCGTAATCAAACAATTTTTCCGTCCCCAGGCATCGGCCAGATAACCCGTCGGGATGTCGAGACTAACCAGAACAATCGAGTAGACACTTTTTAAAAGGAAGATATCCTTTAAGCCCAATCCATTTTCTTCGTAAAATAATACGATAATAGGCATAATCAAGGTAAACCACTTGGATACCTTAATCAAATAAAGGGCTGTAATATTTTGTTTTAGCAAGGCCACCTGCAGACTGGTAAATGCAATGACAAAGATAATAAAGATTCAGGATTAGCAGCTGGAGAAAAAAGTTTTTTAAAGAGAAAACAGGTTTGGTATGAAAATTGCACACATTATAATAAAATGTGCAGTAATCTTTTGGTTTTAAATTTTAATATGTATTTTTGTTTCAGATTACAACTAAATAACAGTTTGAACTATGAAAATTGAAAAGATCAGCGATATTTATGAGGTATTGAAAGGATATACCCGTAAAAAGCGTTTAGTGGTTGCTTTTGCTAATGATAGTCATTCTATAGAAGCTGTTTATATGGCAGTAAAGGCCGGATTGGTGGAAGGAATATTGGTAGGGGATACGGAGACTATCAAAGGAGTGTGTAAAGAAAACGGTTATGATGAATCGTGTTTTAAAATTGTCCATGAACCGAATGATGTCCGGGGAGCTGAAACGGCTGTCGAAATGATCCGAAACGGTGAAGCCGATGTTATCATGAAAGGATTGGTGAGTACCGATAAATATATGCGGGCGATCTTAAATAAGGAACGGGGATTGGTAGCGCCCAATGCAATTCTGTCGCATGTAACGGTGATGGAATGCTCGTCTTATCATAAATTATTGACTGTTAGTGATGTGGCTGTGATTCCTTGTCCTGATTTGAATCAGAAAATTTCTATGATCAAATATGTGACGATTACTGCGAGAGCTTTGGGAGTTGAAAAACCGAAAGTAGCGATGATCGCTCCGACGGAACAGGTCTTGCCTAAAGTGCAGTCTACAGTCGATGCTGCCATCTTGTCGAAAATGGGAGAGCGGGGACAGATCCCAGGGTGCATAATCGAGGGGCCGATGGCTTTGGATGTAGCTGTCGATAAAGAAGCTGCCGAAATAAAGAAAATGCAGTCGGTAGTTGCCGGAGATGCGGATTGTTTGATTTTTCCCAATCTGGAATCCGGGAATGTATTTTATAAAACCAATACGAAATTAGGGCATTCTAAACAGGGAGCAGTACTGGTCGGAGCAAAAGTTCCGAGTGTATTGTCTTCGCGTGGAGATAGTGTTGAAACGAAATTGAATTCGATTGCTTTGGCTGCTATTTTGTCGGAATAATTTTTTTTGACACGTTCTCTGGCTTTGCAAGCCACAGGTGCGAGTTCTTCGGGAATTTTAATTATAAACCTCCGGTTTTGATTCATACTTATTGATCGAAGCCGGAGGTTTGTCGATTTATATTGGACTAATCACCCAAAGTCAAATTTTTGACTTTGGGGATCACTTCTTTTTATTAAAAATTCAAAAGAATTAGTTGAGTTGTCCGGATTCAGCTTTCTTGATCATGTCGGCATTCGCCGTGATATATATTTCTACTCTCCGGTTCTGTGCCCGTCCTTCGGCAGTGCTGTTATCGGCCACAGGCTGATCGAATGCAAGGCCTTCGGTCGTCAAACGGGAACGGCTGATTCCCTGGCCTACCAGAAAGTTGGCGACGGCATCTGCACGTTCTTTAGAAATGCGTTCGTTTACTGCACGGGTACCGGTATTGTCGGTATGACCGTAGATGGTCACGTCCGTATCCGGAGAATTTTTCAGGGAAGTGGCGAATTTCGTCAAGGCTTCTCTGGAAGCCGGACTAAGTTCGCTCTTATTGGTGGCGAAAAGGATACCATTGTCGAAGGTTACCTTTATGGCTTGCAGGTTATTGACATCCTGTACAGACTCGACTTTAGCGCCTTCGATCGCTTCCAGTTCTTTTTTTTGTTTGTCCATCCGGCGACCGATTAAAGCTCCGGTTCCTGAACCGACGGCAGCGCCTACTGCAGCACCGATGGCAGCTCCTTTACCCTTTCCGGCAAGAGCTCCGATTCCTGCACCTAAGGCAGCACCACTTCCGGCACCGATCGCGGCACCTTTACCTGTATTACTCCAGCTGGCACACCCTGTAAAAACACTGCCTGAGAAGATCAGACTTCCACCAAGCAATAACATAACAAAAAGATTTCTGATTTTCATGTGTTCTCAATTTAGAATCTTGGTTATTATACGTGCGAAATTAGAAACAATCTGTTAAAAATAAAATTGATTTCAGCTTGAATTTTATATTTTTGTCCGAATGAATTGAAACAGACCTATAAGGGGGAGTTTGTGGTAAGATAAAATTATAAGTTGAAACATGGCTGTATATTTTATTAGCGGGATCGATACAGATGCCGGAAAATCGATCGTTACGGGAGTAATAGCCCGGACGTTGTTACAAAAAGGAGTGCATGTGATCACTCAGAAGTTTATTCAGACCGGATGTGTCGGTATTTCGGAAGATATACTGAAACACCGGGAAATTATGGGGATTCCTCCTCAGGAAGTAGATAGAGACGGTACGACCTGTCCTTATGTCATGACTTACCCGTCTTCGCCTCATTTGGCAGCCGAGATCGACCGGGTAGAAATCGATGTAGAGCGGATTCATCGGTCTACAGAAAAATTAGCTGCCGCTTACGATGTCGTATTGCTCGAGGGGGCCGGTGGGTTGTATGTGCCTGTCAGCCGGCAGTATCTGACGATCGATTATATCCAGGAATATAAACATCCGTTGATATTGGTGTCGTCGTCAAAATTGGGCAGTATCAACCACACCCTGATGAGTCTTGAATTGTGTCGTCTACGCGGTATCGAGGTAGCTTACGTCGTTTATAACGACTTTCCCAACGACAGTGAGTGGATCAAGAATGACTCGATTACCATTATCCGGCAATATCTGGATGAACATTTCCCGGATTGTCGTCTGTTGGAATTACCTGTGGTTGAGGGGGATAAGTGGCCTGAACTGGAATTGAAATAAATCGCATCGCTTCTACAGGGAAGGAATGAGCCGTTCTAGTCGAAAGAGGAACATATGCAAAAAGTAGAATTATTATCTCCGGCCAGGGATCTTGTTGTCGGTAAGGCCGCTATCGATAATGGGGCCGATGCGGTATATATCGGGGCACCTGCTTTCGGGGCCCGTAAAGCTGCAGCCAACAGTCTTGAAGATATCGGGACTTTGGTGAGGTATGCCCATCGTTTTTATTGCCGGGTATTCGTTACCCTGAATACAATATTGTATGATTCGGAGTTGGCCGAAGCGGAAAAAATGATCCGGCAATTGTACGCGATCGGGGTCGATGCTTTGATCATTCAGGATCCGGGCATATTGAATATGGATCTGCCCCCGATTTGTTTGCATGCCAGCACACAGATGCACAATTATGAACTCGAACGAATTAAGTTTTTAGATCAGCTGGGATTTCAACGGATTGTATTGGCCCGGGAGCTTTCGTTGGAGCAAATCCGGGAGATCCGGAAAGAGGTGAAAGCCGAACTGGAAGTGTTTATACACGGGGCTTTGTGTGTCAGTCTGAGCGGACAATGTTATCTCTCTCAATATATGTTCGGCCGCTCGGCTAACCGGGGCGAATGTGCGCAGCCTTGCCGGATGAAATGGACTGTCGAAGATAACAGTGGGAAAAAGTTGATTAGAGATAAATATGTATTGTCTCTCAAAGATTTGAATCTTTCTTCTTATATCGATGATTTAATAGAAGCCGGAGTCGATTCGTTTAAAATAGAAGGGCGCCTGAAGGATGAGAATTATGTGGCGAATGTTACGAATTATTATTCTTCGCTGATCGGGAACCACCCCGGCATTGTGCGGAGTGGTTCCGGACATATCCTGTCGGCATTCGAAGCAGATCCTGAGCGGAGTTTCAGCCGGGGAAGTTCCGATTATTTTATCAGGGGACGGCACAGGGGATTAGTTAATATGGATACGCCGAAATCGATGGGAAAAAAGATAGGGATAGTTAAAGAAATAAAGGGAAATACTATTATTTTGGATGCTATCGGGGAGTTGGCGAACGGAGACGGATTATGCTATTTGGAGCAGGGCGGATTGAAAGGGATAAAGGTCAATGAAGCTGTGGGAAACCGGATTGTTTGTAATGAAACGGTAAAGCTCCGGCCGGGGACCGAATTGTTCCGGAATTACGATCATCGCTTTAATATCCGTTTGGACAAAGTGAAATCCGTACGGAAGATCCGGATAAAAATAAAAGCATGGACAGCGGATCGCTGTTTATGGCTGGAAGTGACCGACGAAGATGGCGTACAAGTGATTTTACGCTCGGAAGAAACTTTTGAAAAGGCACAGAATCCTCAGCAGGCAGAACGCCTCAAACAACAACTCCTGAAATGCGGAGATTCCGATTTTGAGTGTGAGAGTGTAGATTTGAACGGCGAAGAGGTCTTATTTATTCCGGCAGCAGCGGCCAATGCATTACGTCGGAAATTATTGGAAGAATTGATAGAGGCCAGAGAAGCCCGGCGGGAGAAAATGTTACCGGGACATAGGAAGCCCCTGACTTCTGTTCCCGTTGAAGCCGATTGGCACTATAATATTGCTAATCAGGGAGCGAAAAATTTCTATGAAGCTTGTGGGGTACCTGTTGTCGGAGCATGTTTTGAGAAATCGGGATTTCAGTCGGGGGAAAAAGATTTAATGCATACCCGTTATTGCCTGTTGTATGAATTAGGACGTTGCCGAAAAATGCAGAAAAACAAAGATTTGGAATTTCCGCTTTTTCTGGTCAACGACAAACATCGGTTCCGATTGGAATTCGATTGTCAGCGCTGCTTTATGAAAGTAATAAAACATGTATAAAGTTTAAAATGTTGTAAAAAAATGTTACTACCCAACCTACTTTGCTATCGATATTATATTTTTGTTTCCGAATTTATGGAAAATAGAAATAAGCCTAAGGGGCTAAAATAAAAATTTATGTGTGGAATAGTAGGTTATATAGGAACTAAAGAAGCTTATCCTATTCTGATCAAAGGTTTGCATCGTCTTGAATATCGTGGATACGACAGCGCAGGTATTGCCTTGATTTCGGATAATCAAGAATTGAATGTTTATAAGACGAAGGGCAAGGTGGCTGATCTGGAGCGTTTTGCCGAGTCGAAAGATATATCGGGTTGTATCGGTATAGCCCATACTCGTTGGGCTACTCACGGGGAACCTAATGATGTAAATGCACATCCCCATTATTCCCAATCGAAAAATCTGGCCCTGATCCATAACGGTATCATCGAGAACTATACGGTGTTACGGGCCGAATTGGAAAATAAAGGATATATTTTTCGCAGTAATACGGATACCGAAGTCATCGTGTATTTAGTAGAGTATATTATGCGTACCAACCAGGTGGATCTATGTACAGGTGTACAGTTGGCTTTGCATCAGGTGATCGGTGCTTATGCGATTGCATTGATGGACAAAAGCAATCCCAACGAGATCATAGCTGCCCGTAAAAGTAGCCCCTTGGTTGTCGGAATCGGTATGGATGAGTTTTTTTTAGCTTCGGATGCTACGCCTATTGTGGAATATACGGATAAGGTCGTTTACCTCAATGATGAAGAGATTGCGGTGATTCGTAGGGGAGAGCCTTTGAAAGTAGTGGATTTGAATAATGTGGAAATCACTCCTGAGATAAAAAAGCTGGCTATGAACTTAAGCCAGTTGGAAAAAGGAGGTTATCCCCACTTTATGTTGAAAGAGATTTATGAACAACCTCGTACTTTACAGGATTGTATCCGGGGCAGAATCAATGTAGGAGGAAATAGTGTGGTACTTTCCGGCGTAATCGATAATCGGGATAAATTCCTGAATGCCAACCGGATTGTAATTGTTGCCTGTGGTACTTCCTGGCATGCTGCTTTGATCGGCGAACATTTGATCGAAGATTTGTGCCGTATCCCTGTTGAAGTGGAATATGCGTCGGAATTTCGTTACCGGAATCCGGTGATCCATCCGGGAGATATCGTGATCGCCATATCCCAGTCGGGAGAAACGGCCGATACCCTGGCTGCGATAGAGCTGGCGAAATCGAAAGGGGCATTTATCTACGGCATCTGTAATGTAGTCGGTTCTTCGATTGCCCGGGCTACGGATTCGGGTTCTTATATTCATGTCGGACCTGAGATCGGCGTGGCTTCCACCAAGGCTTTTACCGGCCAGGTAACCGTACTTTCGATGTTGGCCTTGACTATTGCTCAGCAGAAAGGGACTATTACCCAAGCTCGTTTCGAAGAAATGGTAAAAGAGTTGCAGGGTATACCTGAAAAGATTTCTATGGTTTTGAAAAATGCCGAGCCGGTAAAGGAATTATCTAAGATATTTACTTATGCCCGTAATTTCATTTATCTGGGACGTGGCTATAACTATCCGGCCGCTTTGGAAGGAGCATTGAAATTGAAAGAGATTTCTTATATCCATGCCGAGGGATATCCTGCTGCCGAAATGAAACATGGACCTATAGCACTTATCGATGCAGAAATGCCGGTAGTAGCTATTGCAACTACCGATAGTATATACGAAAAGACCATTAGTAATATACAGGAAATCAAAGCCCGGAAAGGAAAAGTAATCGCTATTGTCAGTGAAGGCGACCAGTTGGTACACGATATTGCCGATTATTGCATCGAAGTACCTCATGTGTTGGAACCTTTTGCTCCTTTAGTAGCTTCCATCCCTTTGCAATTGCTGGCTTATTACATTGCCGTTAATAAAGGACGCAACGTGGATCAACCCAGAAACCTGGCGAAATCAGTTACGGTTGAATAAAACGGATAGCGGCTTTTAGCCGGTAGATAAAACGGTGCCGACAGTTAAAACAGGAGTAACGGTTTAAAACTGGATTGCATCGTTTTATTCGTTGTTGCTGTTTTATCTGTCCGGCTCCCTTTTTACCGGTAAGGCTATTCTACGATTACAGAAGTCTGTTTTTTGCCATCCATATAGACCGTTACGGGTTTGGCAAACCGGACGTGGCGGACGAATTCTTTTTCTTCGATCAATTGCTGATTTCGAATAATGTCGTAATTGATGAAGGAGCTGTCCGATTCGTAAGGTACGGCAAAGTATCCGACATTCATGGAAGTCACATTGTGAAAGAAATGGGACCCCAGCGAAGCGTCCAGGGGGAAATCCCTTAATCCTTGTTCGACGATAATCCTGGCTTTAGAAATATCCGACCACAATACAGGAATGCCGGTCAATTTGTCCCGTGTTCCCCAACGTCCCGGTCCGATCAGGATATAGGGGGTGTCGGTGGCTTTTAATTTTTCATTGAAAAATTTCACTTCTTCGGCCATCTGTTCGGTGCGCAAGCGGTCGAAATGTCGGGGATCGACATAAATCAGATCCTGAATGTCGGTGATTTTCCCGTTGCCCATTCCTTTGTCGGCCCGTAAGATCGCTTTACTCATATCGATATTTTCTTTGTCGATATCCATATGATATTCATTTTTGATCAGGGGTTTGATCTGCAGGACATAAAATTTCCATTCTTTGTTTTCCCGATTGACTGCAAATTCCATTTCGACGGGAGCTCCCATCGCCTGGGAGAAAATATCCAGCAGTATATCCAGGGTCGAAGCCAGAGGAATATAGTCGTATTGCAGTATGTCCGGAAAGTTGACAATCCGGGGGCCACGTACACTGAAATCGAAACCTATGCGGTCGTTCATAAAATCGTAGACCGAAGCACAATGCTGTAAATTACCGTCTTCTTCTATCGCTTTCAAGTCATAAGATCGGATAGCGGCATCTTCACCGTCTTTCACCAGATTGTAGTCCGGATGGATCATGTCTATGGCATAAAAATATTTTTGCGAATCCCGGGCCATATCCTGGATAGAGGCCAGTTGCAATTTGGGATAACGGGGACAAAAACGATAGGTCTTTTCTCCCCCCACCACATATGCTCCAAGGCCCAGTGCTATGACTGCAAATCCATCTTCCGGTTTAATGTAAGAAAAAGGATAGAAGTTATAGGATTGGGCGACTCCACTGATGTTGGGATAATATTTTCCGTTGTATTCGTTTCCTACTACCTCCTGGAGGATTACCGCCATTTTTTCTTCTTCGATCATACAGTCGATCGCGTGAAAGTAAGCTCTCGAACTATCGGTGAATATCGATGAATACACCAGTTTTACGGCAGTTTCGAGATCGTCGATCCGGCGTTCGATATCGGGGTGGTTATTGGGAATCAAATACGTAGAATAAACACCTGCAAAAGGCTGACTGAGCGAATCTTCGAACAAACCGGACGAGCGTACGGCCAAGGGTTTACGCATCACTTCCAGGTAGGAGCGGAGCTTGTCCCTGAGTTTTTGAGATAAGGGAGCCGCTATGAAGGCCGCTTTCACTTCTTCGTAACTTTCATCACTATAAATAATCCGACTCAACCCATTGTTATCTATGAAGTTATCAAATTCATCCACACCGATGATCGCCGTTTTCGGAATTTCTATCTTTAGTTTCGGGATCAGCTTCTTAAAATCGACGTTTTCGATAAAATTGGACAGGAAAGCCATTCCCCGGCCTTTACCTCCGAAGGAACCTTTACCTAAACGGGTGATGTAACGGTTCGAATCGACTAATTTGGGGTTGTAATTGATGATCCGCCCTTTGATTTTTTTCAGTTCTGCCGCTTCGAATACCCGTAGGATGAATTGCCGCATTTCGGCCGGAGTAGGGAAATCTTCAAACCGGTATCTTTTCAGATGTTTCGCTAAAGTAATTTCCCGGTGGGCCATTAACCAGGTGGAAATACCGTTGCGAATGGAGTGGTATATCAAAGATTCATCCGGGATGCTCAGCAGTTTTTGTTTAAATTCTTCTATCGAAGTGGCTCTGTCGATCGGTTCTCCGTTTTTGTTCCGGAAAATAAAATCTCCGAATCCCAGATATCCTTTGATAAAATCCTGGATATCATGAGCCAGAGTCGGGGAATTTTTATTAATAAAAGCAGCATGCAACTCTTCTGCTTTTACTGTATTTTCTATCTCCTGGCTTTGAAGCATACAGGGAATATACGCTCCGGTTCGCTTGACATAGCGGATCAATTCGATTCCGGCTTCTTCATCTTCCTCTCCATTCCGTTTATAGCGCACATCCGATATGACTCCGATCAGATTTTCCCGGTAATGATCGATAACGTATACTGCCTCTTCATAGTTGGTTGCTAATATTACTTTCGGTCTTACCCTTATTTTCATCACAATACTCATATCGTTGTCCTGAGGTTCTGAGAAAATGAGTTCCTGAGTTTGTGTCATGACCTCAGTATAAAGTAAAGGCAAATAACGGGAATAATACCGGATCGAGTTTTCGACCAATAGGATTACCCGGATATCTCCCAAATGGGTGTCCCGGTCGAGGTTCATTTTATCCTCGATGTATTTGGCCATGACCAGGAATATCTTGGTGGAACCGTTCCAGACGAACAACCTTTCGATAGATTCGTACAACCGATCTTCTATAGTATGAAAATAGGCCAGGTCCGAATTGTTGTTTACCAGCATCAGCTGACAGATATTCGGATACAAATCTTTCAGATGACGGCTGATGACCAAAGGAGTTTGTTTGTCCAGACCGGCCATCAGGATGATCAGGTCGATATGCCTTTCGGACAAAATCTTCAGGGCTTCTGCTTCGCTGGCGACAGAAGTAAAACGGGGGGCGGTATACAGGTTGACCTGTAAATATTCCCCCACGATTTTATCGGTGAATTGCCCTTCCCGTTCGATGGTATAAGCATCATAATAATTGGCGATCAAAAGAATTTCTTTGATTTTGAAGGGCATTAATTCCTGGAAAATGTCCCGGTCGCTCTTTTTACGTTTGTAGATTTTGTGTAGTTCGATTGACATAAACAGATCATTCAATGGTAATAGACTAGCTATCCTGTTGTACAGAATGATGTAAAATTACAAAAGTTTGGCGACTTGACAATGGTTAAATATACATATTGATCATTGCTTCGTATAGTTCTTGTTTACCGCTGGTTTGTTTGGGTTCTCCGTGAGCGATCGCATATTCCCGCAGATCTTCCAGCGAAAGTTTACCTTCTTCGAATGGCCGGCGAGAGTGGCATGGTTGACTTCGATATTTACTTTAAAATCTTTATCGAGGCCGTGTGCTTTAAGAAAACCGATTACCGTTTCTGTATCTGCGTCGTATTGGTGTTTCATCGGTTCCATCGGTTTGGGTTCGATCAGGAATGTTCCCTTAAAACCTTGGCTACGGGCATAATCCCGCGCTTTGGCCAATAGGAGGGCGAGGTGGTTCTTTTCACGCTTCTGATCGGTATTCAGTAGGGACATATAACCTTCACGGCCTCCCCAGAAAACATAGTTTTCACCTCCGAGGGCGATAGTGGCATCCAATGCGTTTTTTATTTGGACAGCAGCCCGTGCCACGACATCGAAATCGGGATTGGTAGCTGCTCCGTTCATATAACGGGCATGTCCGAAGACATTCGCTGTTCCCCACAATAGTTTGCTCCCTGTTTCAGCCTGTTTCTTGCGGGCATAGGCAACTATTTCTTCGTAGGCTTCGATAGAAGCGAGCAGTTTCCCCTGGTAGTCGGAAATGATCCGGGAAGAGAGTTTTATGAAAGGAAAATTCTTTTTTCCCAGGTACCTCTGCATGGAACGCAGGCTGGAGGCGTATACCCGGGCTGTTTCCTAATGACCGCTTTCACGAAGCTCTCGGATTTTCCGTGAAAAATAGAAATAAAAACCGGCTTCGTGGGTTAACACGCCGTAAGTCCTGAACACGTCCTCTATTTCGTATTCCCGGGATTTCTTTTCTATCATTGAAATACACTTTAACAGTACTCTTGAGATACTTTCGCACCTGTGGTTGATCCTCCGAATCGACTCCGGGGTGTTTTCCCCGCCGTCGATAACCCTTCCTTTTACGGGATCAAACAGGGTATCCGGGATACTGAATCCTGTATAAACAACCTTTTTCCTTCGCTTGTGAAGAACCTGCACGACTAACGGGAATTTGCCGGACCGGTTGCTCCTTCCTTTTACCAATACTGTTTTAACTGTTGCCATAAGTTTTTTATTAGTTAGACATTTGACACTTCCTTGTTTCCTGGAAAGGAAGCATAAACTTATATGCATCAAATCGGAAAAAGACCAAAAAAGTTCAGTAACCAAGCGGGAAAATTGCACGAAAGACGGGAAGTCGGTTCCAAACCCGTCGGTAAGGAAACGGTACGTCTTGTATGTATAGGATTTTTTTCAACTTGCCAAACATGAAAAATGGAACAGGGTGAGATGGTAAAGCATGTCCCAATACATCCCCAAGTAAACCACGGGGATTAAGCATGGCAGATGGGATTTTTTCGCTGCACAAGACAAAAAAGGCGGCCCCACCTGCCGCCTGTAGATTGATAAAGAGAGAATTCCATCCTACGCGAGATGATCAAAGCCATATGGATCCAGCTTCCACATCCCCCGCCTGATAGGTATAGGAGATGAACTCCTCAAGCGCCTCCTTCCATGTAAGATTGAAGGTTTTCATGATGGAGTGTAGCGTGCGGTTGCTGTCTTCATCCAAGCTATCCTCCCCGATTAGGTTCACATCTGCCTCCGGGTCCACATCAACAAACTCCTCGCGGCTCCAAAATACCACTACCGGGATGCTCAGGTTAATATCCCATGTTCCACGCTGGATCAATACCCCGGAGGGCTTGTAGAACGGGTCAAAGCCGTTTGTCTGCGGGTTCTTTTTAGAATTGTAGCCGTGATACAGGCGGAGTTTTAGGTCAAACTCCTTGCGGTCCTTCAGGAACCGGATAACTCCTTTTAATCCTACCGGGTTAGTGCCTCCCGTAATTTCCGCCTCGTTGTCATGTTTGGTCTTGTCCCAGGGCGTGGTATCCACGTAGAGATAATCCACCAGTGCCTCCGGATCATTGTCGTCAGCTTCCGGTTTCCCGTCAAAGGTAGGTCTCACGTTCTCCGGGGTGAAGAAATGCTGGTGGATATTCTCCTGCCCGTTCTCCACGAACTGGCCGTTCATCAACTCTCCTTTGGAATTGTAGTAATAGATAAACATCAGGTAAACCGGGGCCGGGGTAAAGTTGTTTCCATTTTTATATTCGCCGTTTTTCTGAACGTAAAACTTGCCCTGGCTTCCTTCAGCAAGGGTCCATCCACTGCCGGTCTTCAGTTCATAAGTGATCTCCTGGACACGTTTCATATACCTGGCCGGGGATTCCGGATTTTGGTGGGAACCTCCGGCCTTCTGTATCTCGTTCCAGTCAGCGTGCAGGTGGCATTCAACGAGGCGGACGGTCATTTTTGCCGGGTCCTCATGCAGTTTGTTCTTCGTCTCGTCTTCTGGTATTACAGGATCCTTGCTGCAAGAGTTCAGCGACAGGACAAGGGACACTCCTATCAGAAGTGCCCACACGGTTTTACATGCAATTGTTCTCATTTTTCTTTTTATTTATTAGTGTTGATTATAGTTGTTATAAATTAAAAAATCCAGTTTACACCGCAACGCACATCACGTCCCATATCATGCGCATAATAACGCGAGCGGTTGGTGTATTCCTTGTACTCACGGTTCAGGAGGTTGTCTGCCGACAGCATGAACCGGACCTGGCGTCCCCGTTTCACGGGAAGTTCAAGAGCAGCGTCGAACCCGAGGAGATGGTACGCCGGGGGAGTATACGGGATAAGATCCGTGTCCGGATCAAACCGCCTCTGTTTTGCGGTGAAACGGTGCCTGATGTTCAGGCGCAGCCTGAGATGCGATTTCGTCTCGTGGATCCACGCAAGTTCATGGCTGAAACGGAAGGAGGGAATATAAGGAAGATAATTACCCTTTGTCCGTTCGTTTGCCCGTATAAAGGAGACGACGGCATGGTAGTCCCATGAACCGCCCGGAGTGAAACGCAGGTCAAAGTCCATACCGCGGAAGAAAGCCGGGGTCTGCCTGTACTGGAAGACCGGGTATGTCCCCGAAATCACGGTGACTGTCTCTTTCTCCGGCCCGTCATAGATATAGCCGTCCACCCATTGCAGGTAACCGTCCAGACAGACGCTGAACATCCCGTCGCCGTAACGGAGGGAAGATATCCATTTGTAGCTTCTTTCCGAGTGCATCGCAGAGTCTCCCCTGACAAACATCCCAGACCCGAGCTCGTTCCCGTTGCTGTACAGTTCATACACGTGAGGGGCACGCCAAGCCAGACCGAAGTTGGAGGTGAGCCTCCAGCGTCTGGAAAGTTGATAGTGTCCTCCCAGGCTGTAGGACACGTTGTTAAACTTTCTTGTCCCGCCATAGGGGCTTCCCGTCCAGTCATAACCACTGGCACGGGTTTCCTGCATATCCAGGCGGAGGCCTGCTTCAACGCCTCCCCTGGCCAGGTGATATTTCCCGATTCCGTATATCCCTGCCTGTGTCTCCGTGTAGTTCGGGATAACGGGCACGAATCCGGTACCCGCGCGGCTGTGGTTCTCGATGAATATGACCTGACCTCCCGCCTCGACCTGCCAGGAGCGGTAATCCCGCTTCCAGCGCAGAAGATGCTGGAATGAATTCAGGTACAGGGAAACCGCCGGAATGTTAGAATCCAGCCGCCGGACACGGTTTTCCTGCCTATCGTCCTTCTGCCAGGTACTCTGCCAGTGAATACTTCCCCCCTTCTTCATGCCGAGCCGCATCCTGCCGAATGCGATCTGATGGGTGACCTCTTGGCAGGGAGGCCTGATACCACGGGAGAAGGGATCCGTGTGCAGGGGGCGACCAAGCCGGATACGTTCCGCCAGCAGGTCCTCGCTACCCATCTGAGCGCTGAGCATCACCCCTGTCCGGCTGTAGAAGCGGCTGTAGAAACCTTCCACTCTCAGACGTCCGCGGTCATAGCCCAGAGAGGCGGAAGCGTGATACTCTCTGGTTCCCGTGTTGTTCAGAAGATAGTGCGCAGTGGAACGGTCCCCGGAATTTGACCAGGTTCCCTGCAGACGCCAGGCGAAATCACCGGGAAAAGCACCTTCGAGCTGTCCGGTAGCCACGTAGCGACGCCCGTTACTTCCGTAAAGTGCGGAGATTCCCCCTCGAAGGGAGCGTTTTCTGAAAGGAAGCGGAGACTGCTCCATGACGATAATCCCTCCAAGGGCATCCGAACCGTATCTTACCGCATCGGAGCCCTTAATTACCGAAACAGAGGAGCTGCCGTTCATGTCCACTTCGGGAGCGTGGTCGGCCCCCCATTGCTGCCCGGTCTGGCGGGCACCGTTATGGATGATTAGTATCCGGTTCCCGTACATTCCTTGGATAACGGGTTTGGATACAGTGGTTCCCGTGCTGATGGAACTTACCCCGCTGACACGTTCGAGCAGGGTGGCAAGCGAGGTTCCCAGCGCGTTCCTGATCTCGGGAGATGAAAGGCGCCGGCTCACCACGTTGGGTGACGCTCCGGCACGTTCACCGGTCACGACCACTTCCCCGAGTTTTTGTATGTTCGGGGAGAGACATACGGTATGTATGCTGCTTTCTTTGAATACCTCGTTCAAAGGCACACGCCGGGAACCGTAACCCAGGCACTGCACGAGGACCGTATCCATGAAACACGTTCCATGGCCGAAAACAATCATTCCACGGGGGGAGCTGACAAGTAACCGTTCCCCGGTCAGGATATAGGCCCCTTCAATGGGAAGCCCGCTTTCCTGGTCAATGACCAGCAGAGTATCGCGTGTGCCCGTCGATTGCCGGTCAGCCTGTACCCGTGCTTCCATGGGAGAAGGGAGGGTACATAGGCAGACAACAAGCAGGCACACATACTGGAGATATGCATGAAATGTCATACTTGAAAAAATATAAACGGGTTATAATCTGTTAAGACGGGACATGAAAAGCCCCTGCACGCAATCACAGTGATGGCATGCGAATCCCTCAAGGGAGTTATGACAAACACACAGGGGGTGCACGGAGGAAATGCGGGAAAAGAGTGACGATGACATCTGTTTCCCCGGAGATAAGATACCTGACAGGTCTGCCAGTCGGAATATAATCGTATATAAAAATCCCTGCCTCGATAAACGGAGAGAGCGTAAAGAGACAGATGGTACAATTTTCAGGAGAATCGTGACGGGAGTGCCCCTGTTCGTTATGGGATACGCACGAATGTTCCCCGTGAACATGAAAAGCTTTCACGAGGAAAAAGGGCATCAATGTCAGCAACAACATGCATGCTATGACAGCCCGCTGTCTCTGTCTTTTTTTCGTACGATCCATTAGTTTGCAAAATTAACGGTTTTAATCATCACTCGCAATACCTACAAATAATGATTTGCAAGCATAAACACCATGTATATTTG